>CAYXCP010000139.1:0-3363 GCA_964463455.1 uncultured Gammaproteobacteria bacterium | reverse complement strand
ACGTAAATATTACACCTTTAAGGTGTAAAGCATACTGCAGTGACAGTCTATAGTCCTGTCATCACTCCTCCACTTTATCCGGCGGAATGTTGTAGTACACCATCAGATCTTTTGCGATATCAAAGAAGAGTGGTGCTGCAGTCTCTGCTCCCCAGATCGAGCTTTTAGGCTGATCGAGTACGATCAGTCCGATAAATTTAGGTTTCGCGACCGGTGCAAAGCCTACGAATGAAGCGATTGTTTTTGAAGCGTCATAATGACCCGAAATAGCTACCTGTGCAGTTCCTGTCTTGCCTCCCATGGTATACCCTTTCGGACGCGCCCATTTAAACTCACCATGTTCAACCGTATCAGTAAGCATTTTCTTAAGTATCTCCGAAGTTCTCTCACTCATGACGCGTCTCACGACGTGTGACGATTTATTTTTAAATGTATCCTGATCATCTACGGTTTTTTTGACAACGTACGGTTTCATGAGGTTTCCCCCATTCACAATAGATGAGAATGCGGTGATGAGTTGCATGGGAGTTACAGCTATACCCTGTCCGAAAGTTGCAGTCGCATAATCTATCGGATACCACTCTGATTTTGGTTTCAGATAACTACCCGTTTCACCTTGAAGATCAATGCCCGTGGGCTCACCAAATCCATAATTTTTTATATAGTCATATAACTTATCATTCCCTAATTTTTTTCCAATGTAGACCATTCCTACGTTCGAAGAGCGCTCAAGGACCTGTGTCATGTTTGTCTCGCCGCCATATTTATCATTCCATGTCTGAATCTTATAGCCGCTTACTTCTACCGGGCCATCTTCATCAAAAGTTTCATCAGGTTTTATTGCACGCGCCTCGATGCCAGCAGCCACAATAAGAGGCTTGAAAGTTGAGCCTGGTTCATACGTACTTGAAATAATAGGATTTTTATATGAGCTATCTGCAAATTTAAAGTAGCTGTCAGGATCAAAATCCGGAAGACAGACAAGAGAAAGAATCTCCATAGTCATCGGATCGGCAATAATCGCACATCCCTGTTTTGCCTGGTATTGCTGCATGGCAGAGATCATTTTCTTCTTCACAATATTCTGCACTGCTTTATCAATAGTCAGAATCAGATCACGTCCGTTTTCCGGGTCGACACGCTCCTGAGTGCCCGCAAAAATGGGACGACCGACAAGATCACGCTCTGAACGAATAAGCCCCGGAAGACCCGCAAGTTCTTTATCATAATAACCCTCGATACCAAAATATCCTACACTCTCACCATGATCATTCTTTCCGACAAATCCCAGAATATGTGCGGAAAGCGATGCTTCGGGATAGTAACGATCTGATTCATTATCAAAGCCCAATCCATTAATGTTAAGTGCATTTATCTGATCACGGGTAGATTTGTCGAGGTTAATCGCAACACGTACCCAATCCTTTTTCGGGTCCATGCGCGCTTCCAGAGAAGCCGTTTCCATATGAAGAATGTCTTTGAGTTTACTTATGGTTCCATTGAGATCGGCAAGCTTTTTAGGTTCTGCAAACAGCTGATAGGTCATCTGATTCACTGCCATCGGCGACTGATTACGATCATAGATAACACCGCGTTCGGCATGAACAGGACGGGTAGTCAGATAGTCAGCAACATAACCTTTTTCATTCATGATCTGCAAAAAGAAGAGTTTGACAATAATGCCAACAAAAAAGAGGAGAAACAGTCCCAGCAGCAGACGTGATTTAATCATAACAATCAACGATTCAATGCATACTTCAGATTATCAAGATAAACAGGTGTTGTCGTCTTTGTGAAATTAAGCTGAGCAGCTACTGAAGCTGCATAATTCAGAGACTCAGAATCGTATACTTTCTTTTCAATGTCGAGATTTTCCTGGTGCAAGCGGGTAATCTCTTTTTCGTAATGATTGATTTCATCTCCGAGTGCGACTCCGGAAAGGAACACATACATGTTTCCGACCATGAGTGTCAGAAAAACTACTAATACGATATTCTTGTACACGTTTCTCATACCTGTCCTGATAACTTAATTTGTAATAATAACTCTCAACTTTGCGCTGCGTTCAAATCGCAGAGCCTGATTTCCCTTAACAGCTTTTTTATCTAACTGTTTTAAATTGTTTTTTTTCATGAACTGTTTCACAATTCTGTCCTCTAAGGAGTGGAAAGTAATTATTGCGATTCTTCCACCTGGTGAAAGAATGCGTAACCCGCCTTCAAGTCCCTGTTCTATATTTTCAAACTCTTTATTTACTGCAATTCTCAGAGCCTGATAAATACGAGGATAGATTTTGAACAGATCGTGATCGTGTTTTAAAGTGCAATAAGAAACTGCTTTAGCAATTACTGCGTTGAAATCACCTACCGTAGCGATCGGATGATGAACGCGCGTCCCGACGATCGTATGTGCGATTACCTCTGAGTGAAATTCCTCGGAGTATCGTGCAAAGAGGTCGTATAACTCGTCAGGTCCCAGTCGTTTAACCAGGTCTGCTGCGTTGTCTTCAGCTTTTTCATTCAGTTTCATATCAAGTGGTTCTTCACTATTACGAAACGAAAGACCTTTGCCTGAGCGGGACAACTGCTCCATTGACAGGCCGTAATCAAACAGAATGCCGTCAACGGGAGTAAAATCGTTTTTCTGTGCGATCTCTGCAATGTCTGCGTAATTGCCTACGGCCAGTTTTATATGACTGTTTCCGGCAACTTTATTCTGCAGTTTGGCAATCTGAGTTGCATCGATGTCTATACCGAGCACATCTCCGCCCTCTTCTACCATTTTCATCAGATGTCCACCTTCTCCTGCAGTCGCATCAATATATCGACCACCGGTGTGGACCTGCAGACATGCTATAGCTTGTTCTAAAAGTACTGAGCGATGCATAATTAGTTATTTATAGTTTCCAAATATTTCTGCCATTTCTGCGGTGACCACATTTCGAAGTGATCGCCGACTCCGGCAATAATTACTTTTTCTTTCAACTGCGAATAGGTAAGAAGATGTTTCGGGATAACGAATCTTCCCTGATCATCGATCTCTACATATACAGCTGAAGCGAACAGAAAGCGTCTTTTTTCAATGTTGTCACGTTCAAGCAATGAGACACTCATCAGATCTTTGGCTCGCTTCTCCCAATCGCGACGATCAAAGCCTGACAGACAAGCGTCAAATCCCTTGGTGATTACAAACGTGCTTCCTTTTAAAAGTTCCCGGACTTTTTTTGGTAAAACGATTCTGCCTGGTGCAGAAAAAGAAACCGTATATTCACCAAAAAAAACCATATATAACCATTTTCCACCATTTTAGGAACAAAGTCAAGGGAACCGTGTGGATAAATACAAGCAGGTTGATATAGTGTTA
>CAYXCP010000138.1:0-3399 GCA_964463455.1 uncultured Gammaproteobacteria bacterium | reverse complement strand
TCAAGCTGGTATGTATTATGCTATCTCCCCTGCAAATTACGATCCAACAGTGAAAGAAAATAGTCTTAATACAGTAATTTCTTCAAAAGATCTGAAGGAAGTGCTTGCAAAAATCAAATCAATGGATGGTGGATGGTGGCCGGAGGCTGAGTATGTGGAAGCTGTTTTAGCGGAAACTGACACGAATGTTACGATAAAACAAGGAGTTGACCATGAATATGGGACTGATTGGATGAAAGATATGTCAATGCTTGAGTTCAAATATAACGGTAAAAATTCTCACAAAGTTGCCAATCATTCAATTAGAATTTTTGATGACGATACACTTTATAGAATAAAGTAATATCCCTTTTATAAAATGGGTGTGGAACTACCAAGAAGAATTGCATACACAGAATAATTTTTATTCCAGTTTTGCTCGTGAATCTATTTCTCCTTCAAGTTCAGCTACTGCCGGATATAAAACAGGTTTGGAAAAATCTCTATTCTCTAATTGGTCAAAAATCCCCTTTAAAGTACGCTCCATATCTATATTAACTGGTAGATCAGCAAGTCTATCAATGTCTTTAACGAGAGCGTCCTCAGGCCATTCTTCACCGGCGACCTTACCACTTTGAGAATACGTTGTTACCTTTCTTTCGCCTGATGGTGTATAGATAACACGTGCGACCATCATGTCTGAAAATGGCTCTCTCAATCCTCCAACACTAATTGTATATTCATTTGGATCTCCGTTATAAAACTTTTTTTGTTCAGCCCGCATCATTGTTAAAGATCCTAAATCATTACCAAACTGCTCTGAATGAATAACATTTTCCAGTACTACTGCATATGACTGATATTTTCTGGCTCTATCACCAAAATGCGCACCTTCTTGCTGACGTGCTGCAACAGTAACAAATGCCCTCGTCCTATCCGGATTATAAAACCGTTCGACTTTTGGTCTTTCCTGTTCAACGTCAATTTTGGCAACCGATAATTCTGCTCTCTGACCAGCTGGAACCATTGATGAACCTTCTCTAGACTCTGACATATTATACTAATTATTTTACTGTAAGTTGTCTCGTATTGTCAATTAGATTTTTCAGTTATTACATAGAAGGTACAATACATTTTGTGCATAAGTATACTCGTCTTCCTCGAATTTGCAACCCAACGATTTGACAACGTTTTTTAGATATGATTCCATAGATATATGGGGAAGTTTTTAACAGAGGAACAAATAAAGGAATTAAAAGAAGTACATCGGTTGTGTGTCATTCGACAACAGGCAGATCGAGTGAAAGCAATACTGATGCTCAATGAGGGACTGTCATATCATGAGGTAGCAACACTGTTGCTGCTTGATGAAACGACTGTTCGCCGCTATGAAAAGACCTATCGTAAGAAAGGGTTACCAACATTAGTCCTCAACAACTACAAGGGTGGACAAGCACAGCTCACGATTCTGCAACAAACTGAAGTCAAAGAATACTTTAGAGAGCACACACCACGAACAGCACAAGAGATAGTTGCATATATTCAAAAGACCTACAAGAAGGAATACTCAGTGATTGGCGTAACGAAACTGATGCATCGATTGGGATTTGTGTACAAGAAACCAAAGCTTGTGCCTGGTAAGGTAGACAAAGGAGCACAGGAACAGTTTATCACTCTCTACGAACAAACGAAAAAGCAGCTTGGTAACCATGATCGGATATATTTTCTCGATGCAAGTCATCCAACACACAATACCACGCTTTCTTATGGATGGATACTGAAAGGTAAGGCACATGACAAATGGGTAAAGAGCACCAGTGGGAGGAAGCGACTGAACTTACATGGCGCCATTAATCTGACTGATAAGAAGGCCATTGTTTTGGAGGAGCAAACCATTGATGCCAAAGCAACGATTCATTTACTCAATGAGATTAAGAGAAAGCAGCGACGTGGGAAAGTCTATATTGTTTTGGATAATGCCAAACATCATCATGCGAGAACTGTTTGGAACTGGTTGTTACGCCGGCCAAGGTTCAAACTCTTGTATTTACCAGCATATTCACCTAACTTAAACATTATTGAAAGGTTATGGCGGTTTTATCATCAACAGATCACCTACAACCAGTACTTTGAGAGTTTTAAAGAATTCAAACAGACAACGCTTGCGTTCTTTAAAAACCTCAAACCGTATGAACCACAATTGGCTACCCTCTTAACCGATAGTTTTCAAACGCTTCCTGAATAATTTTGCAAACCTGAGTTTAACGAGTATATAAACTCATCGATGTCAATTCGGTCGGAACTAACATCTTCATATCGGTAATATGAATTATCAGTTTCTATTTGATCAGTAAACTCTCCTACATCTTGCATAATGCCAGATACTAAATTGATGTTTAAATTTCTTCGATTCTCATTATAATCATACAAATCGTCTGAAAGTTGCCAGGCAAGTACAGTATGAAGAAATGTTCGAGTCCTCATATGTGCAATTTGTTCACGTTTACCCGTAGAAACCGTATCAGGGGATACAGCAAAGATATTGGTGATAACATCAACAAACGGTCCTACTGTACCATAACGAAGTGCGTGAGCCTCATCAAATGAGTAAGAGTATCGCCCTTCAAAGCATTGTTGCATGTATGTAGAGACATCTAGAAAGTTATCCATAAGCCATGATATATGTCCGCATTCGGCTTCTGAATAAGATTGGCTATGAACTAATATTTTTGTGAGTATACTCTTTAAGTCACTTACTGTAGCAGTCTTGCTTTCTTTGTATTTCAAAACAGGGATTGCTTCAACAACTTCAGGAGCAATATACATCACTCTTTTCATCAAAAACACTATCAGCTCGATTAAACGTATCTATAAAAAGTAAGGTCGCCAAATGTTTAGCAGGATCTTTTGTACCCATATCTGGAAAGAATTTTTTTGTCATTTCGAACCAGGCGATCGAATTTGAACGTACGCCTTCTTCTAGCCAGCCCGTAACAATTTCTTGCTGAGTAGCTGTCAAGGAGTATTTTTCTCCTAACCGCTGAACTTCATCATTACCGGATATTCCCAGGAGCAGGCGTGCATCTATACCACCATACTCGCTTATCGCGGCATCTACTAATGCATTAGGATCCATGCTAAGTGGGTTATTAGATTCATGATATTCAGCGATGTATGCTCGCTGGTCTGCTTCGTTTAACTCTGGCATATACTTATTATAATACACACTTATTTCTACAGATTAGCTGTTAACTCCTACTAATTATATACACAACACACTTATGATGTGTCGCAACATAGAGGCACGGAATGTATAGAGATAGGGGATTGCGTATGCAATAAAAGCGGAGATAATTCTTGTGATATAATATTAAGCCTGTTGCGAAACAACGCATTAACAGGGCGTGCCAGTACATTATT
>CAYXCP010000137.1:0-3490 GCA_964463455.1 uncultured Gammaproteobacteria bacterium | reverse complement strand
CTACTCTTTGAAGCTAAGAAATGACAAAATTAGGTAAATTGAGAAAGTCAGGTATTAGGTGCGATTCACGTAGCGTTAACTGGCATTCATATCGAAAGTTGTGATGCATACTATAGCGCTCACGCTTGCGCTCCTTTTGATTTCATCTGCGACAATACCCATGGAACTGATTGCTCATTATATTATCATTCCGTATCAACCAGTATTGATGGGGATGTTTATTATCCTGGATGTGTTATGTTATATAACACTTGGATATTTATTTGAAGTAATAATTAAATTTATAAAAACTAGAAGTAATAAGAAGTAGATAGGCAAGAAGATAGAACTGTTACTCCATTACTAGTGCTGCCCAGACTGGACTACGTTCGGACTTTTATCATGAGCGTTGATACCTTAAATAAACACTATCTCCATCCATTTTAGTTACTTCTGTGAGTTTATATTTTTTTATGTTTAATGTATCTTTTATTTCTCTTTGAAACAGTGATGGAGCACGGGTGTTATTTAGTATAAGAGGAGTGAGTATCAAACTTATTTCATCGATTAAGTCATCATTTAGTACCGAGCCGTTAAGTAACCCCCCCACCTTCAAGAGCAAGTGTATCTATACCAAAATCTTTCTTACATTTTTGAAATAGCAACTTAAAGTCCACATTATCTGTTCCTGCAAATATAAAAGATATGTTTAAATCTTTTAAATAGGCTAAATATTCTTTAGGTGTTGTCTGATTAACAACCACTATCAACTGATGCTTACTCTGATCGCCAAATACCAGCGCATTATTTTTCCATCGAAGTTGGCCTTTTGTATCAATAGCGATCATATAATTACTTCCGGGTTCTGATGAGTGAAAATCTTCGGAATCCACCGTCGCTGTAGTTGGAGGAAGAGGAGTACTGACGCCTGCTGCAAATTCCTCAGAAGTTACGCGGCCACACATCCATGCCTGAGGCTTAAAAGTATGTTCAAGCTTACTATAAAGAGGATAATAATCATCAAATATATTTACTCCTTTAATGCCACTAGCAATCTTTCCATCGAGAGTTGTCATCATGTGACAGATAATATATGAACGATCAGGATTTACCATAAGAGGTGTACATAATTAAAATATTCTAAATAACGGTCATTTTCTTTTATACCTTCCACAAGTGCGTTAATAAAATTTTCATCCATCTGGCTTTTGTGTAATCGCATGGCAGCTCTTTTGGTTTCGACTTCATCAGTATAATCAAATTTAAAGTTAACTCCGTTTTCTTCGGTGAGTAACAGGTCATAGACACTATGAGGTTCCAGACCTTCTTCTGCATGCTCCGGGAAGAACGATCGATCGCGAGAGAACGGATATGCAGCATCTACAACTGCTTCGCCTACATGTCTATGATCACGATGTTGTACCCACCCGCCGCTTCCGTCTGAAACTTTTTGATAGATAATGCTTGGTTCATGAGTACAGACGATATCAGGTTTAAATTTGCGGATATATTTTGCTACATTGCCAATTAACTCCATATTACTTTCAACATCACCGTCTTTATAGTTTAAACATACGTGATTTTCTTTTGGGACCTTCATATACTCAAGCCCTGCAATTTCTTCAGCAAGTCTTGTTTTAGCTAGCTCTTCTTCTGATATTTTATTATCTTTACTGCCGCGGGCGCCATTGCTGACGGTTACTACAAATATTTCTTTTCCTTCTTTTCGTAATCTTGAAATCAGACCTGCGAAATACACGATAATATCATCAGGATGTGCGGGGAAAAATAGTATGCGTTGTTTATTTTTAAATATCTGATCGTAGGTATACATATGTCATGAATTATAGCAGAAGTGATATATTCCCATAAAAAAAGACCTCATTTTGAGGCCTTTTTATGGTTTCCTGGCCAGACTGGACTACGTTCGGAATTATCGCTTTTCAGTTTCAAACAATTTCCAGTAGGCAAAGATTACTGACAATAGCAGCAATTCACCGATTACCATCGCATGGTTTGGTTTAAGCTTATCAGCAAGGAATCCGAATGAATATGCAAATACTGCAAAAAATAAACTTCCAGCCAAGCTGTTTAAACTCCCCATGGTGGCACGTTGTTTGTCGGTAAATTCTTTCTGAAATAAAGCGTCTTTAGCGATATTATTTATTCCGTAGGGAAATGAAGTGCTTGCCATAAGTATTGGAGAGAATACGGTAGGAAATAGCGCAGCAATTATGCCTGCGGCTCTACTGTAGATAGTTGATGCCATTAATGATTTTAAAAAGCCAAATTTTCGTGTGACGGTTCCACTAACTCTCATACCAGCAGCTGCAAACAGATTGGAGAGCATTTTAGAAATACCGACTGCCCAGACTGGCCACAACAAAGCAATAAATGCGGAGCTAAACTGATAGAGTGTCTCTCCAATACCATAATCAAGTATTGATGCCATACTTAATACACGCAATTTTTTATTCTCTTTAAATTTAATAAAGGCCTCTTTTATATGAAAATATATATTTGTTTCATCGGTCCGGTCATATACTTTTGGCTCAATCATTTGCAAACTTATGATCAGACAGATGATTTGTGGAATCACAGATAGCCACATGACTGCAGGAAAAGAGAAGTAGGCAATAACTCCACCGAACAATGCGGAAGCAGCTAGTGCAAACTGGAACATTGATCCCGTGTTACCAGAATGTTCTGCATAATATTCTTCCTGATTATGCTCTTTAAGCGAGTCATGTAGTAACGCTTGGTTATTTCCACTATAAAAAGAGCGTGCAAGACCGGCACATATACTTCCCAATGCAAGGAAAAAAAAGTTGATACCGATAGCATAAAATATAAGTGTTAAAATTGCCATTATAGCTCCAAGTACTACCGTTTTTTTTCTTCCGACTATATCAGAGATGACTCCCGTTGGAAGTTCGAATAAGCTCGTCGAAAGCATTTCAATAGAGAAAACTGCGAGTCCGAGAGCGTATGAATGAGTGATATGTGAAAAATAAATTATGGCTACAGGTGCATACGGTCTAAAGTCAGTAAAAAAATTAAACCAAGTAAGTAGTTTTATATTCTTATGAAGTGCTGAGTGCGACATTGTCACATTATATCAGGATTTGTGAAAGGCTACTTCAATGCAAAACAAACTCAGGACCTTCGCCAAGAATGGCTGAAAGCCGACTGGAGTTTATGTTTTAGGGGGAAACTGGTTTTGATAGATAGGCTTAAGTAGTTGTACGGTTCTTTCAACGCGCCGTTTTCCCTCATCGTTTAATTTTTGCAAGCCCTCAAGCACTTCGGGGCTCGTTAATTCACAGCCTTTATGATAAGCATAATAGATTACCCTTAACTCCTCTAAACGTTGGATACTTTGTTCTAGTTGTTTTTTCTGCGCGTCCACTATTTTCTTGTCTTTCCATCCATTCATCATTTCAAAGTATCGTATCGCTTTCTGTTTATCTACATCAAACGTAGATACATCACTCAAGACAAAATCAATATA
>CAYXCP010000136.1:0-3575 GCA_964463455.1 uncultured Gammaproteobacteria bacterium | reverse complement strand
AACCACCAGGAGTTGCTCCTTTTTGTTCACCCAGTTTCAGCCAGTCTATTAAAACATATGAGGCACCTGGTTGTTCTAGGGGGCCAGATTCTACTAAATATGATATGTTTGATTGCTTATCTTTGTATACAGCTTGTTTTATTGTTTTGTCACTATGATTTTCCTCCATTTCCTTGAGTAAGGGATGAGGATCAATACTGATAGCGTCTGGAGTAAGAAGCAGTTCATTCGTACGACCTGTTATAGGATTGAAGAGATTATTACGATTATCCACTGTTCCAGATTCTAGACGAGGTTCTGTCTGTTCTATTGACATGTCATCAGTCATATGACATATTATATCATTAGGAATATTTTTCTTATCTTTCTAAATCCAGCACTTCGTCAATGCGTACTTTCGCGACGAATTCAGGAACGTGTGAGACCATGATCATGATGCCCTTGTAGTCATTGAGGGCCTGTGCGATATGAGGGAGATGACGGAAGTTAATATGATTGGTTGGTTCATCTAGAATAAGTAAACCTGGTTTGAGAAGAACAAGCGTTGCAAAGGAAACCATTGCTTTCTGTCCTTCTGAAAGACTCCCAATTTTTGCATTAATAAAATCTGAAGTAATCAAGAAACCTGAGGCGGTAGAACGGAGCTTGTACTCTATCAGACTGCCTTCACTTTCTTTAAGCGCATTCGCAAGAGCCTGATAGACGGTGTCGTTAAAGTTAAGTGTCGAAAAGTCCTGGCGATAATAACCGATGCGGACACCTGGTGGAAGCTCAACTCCCTCAGCTTTACCTGCTGCCAGATTTTCTATAAACGTGCTTTTGCCAATGCCGTTTGGACCTTTTATGAGCAGATGGTTTCCTTTCGGTAAGAATACATGCGCTTTTTTACTCACCAGTTTGTGATTCTGCATGACGGTGAACGAATTAATCTTAAGTGGTTCATTGCGAACATCTTCCTGACCGGGAATTTCAAACGGTCTTATGGTTCGATCTTCACGCCTTACCTCGACTTTTTCACTTTCCAGAACATCTATTTTCTCGCGCATTTTTTTTGCAACGTTACGCATCTTTCCTCCCTTGTTAGCGAAGATATTGGCGTTTTCTTTATTTTCCTGAATGATACGCTCACGCTGTGCATTTAATCTGTTTTCTTTCTCAATACGATCAGCAATTTCGCGTACTACATCATGGTAATTACCTGCATACTGTTCTACCTGTTTGGTAAAACTGTCGAGGTACAGAACTCCTTGTGTAAATGAGTTTAAAAATTCAGCATCATGAGAAATGACGATAACACTTTTTTTATAGTTCATCAGAAAATCTGTAAGATGATCGATGCCTGCATGATCAAGGTTATTCGTCGGTTCATCAAGTAGCAGTAAATCAGGATTCTGAATAAGGGCTGCAGCAAGAAGTAAACGTGCCTGTTGACCGCCCGAAAAAGATCGAACAATTTTCTCTGACGGAGCTACAAGATTAACAGCATTTAAGACCGTTGCCATTCTCCGTTTTAATTCATACACTTCTACATTGCAATATTTCTGAAAGTACGATATAACGTCCAGATCCATATCATCAGGATTTACTACTTGAAATGCGGTTGCGACAGTCATGCCGCGTTCAATAGAGATCTCACCCGATTCGGGACGAAGCACTTTAGTGATTAGTTTAAAGAGTGTACTTTTTCCTGCGCCATTCTGTCCCATGAGGGCAACTTTCATCCCTTTGCGGACAGTAAAACTGGCGCCATCTAAAATGGTTCTGTCATGCCCAAACTCAAAAGAAACCCGGTCAAATTTGATTATTGTTTCCATATCTATCTAAAATACTGAAGAACTCATTTTAACACACTATCTGGATCTTTTTATATCATTTTTACTGAAGTGCATACACAGATTTGCCAAACGACTACTGAAGCAGGTACATCCTATTTATTATAGAAGTATTTACGTCCCCAATAATAAGCCGCAGCAATCACAGGTATCCAGACCAACGATTCAATTCCTTTTCCTAACAACATGCCTAATATACTTATAACCAAACCTCCTCCTAATATGGTAATAATCATGACTATATCTTTTTTATTCATGTGATATGAAAAACGAGGAAGAAATGTATTTAGTTTTTCAACTGTAAAGTTATATTGATATTTAGAAAGCAATTGTTGCGACAAGACATTTAATAACTGATCTAACATCTTAGCTAGAGGACTGGTCGCAAGCTGAGCAATATACCCTCCAACACGAAGCGCAGTTCCCTCTTGAGTTTGCTTCAGATTTACTTTTATTGACATACCACCCCATCCCCAAATGCTAGGTGCAAAGCCTTCTATAGTCTGAGACTGGTCTGACTCAGTGGTTTGTTTTAGAGCTTGTATACCTATATGATTAAGCGATTCCAACACCTCGGGATATACATTATTATATGGCAGATCAAGGTGATAATCTTTCACTATTTCGGGCATAAATATAGTATATCATACGGGCGGAGAGGACACTGTCCCAAATATGTCAGTTAGAGTGATAGATTTAGATTGTTAAGATAGATTAATGTAGTAATATATGGGGTATATGAGTAAAAAAAGTATAGATGTCCACGGTGTAGAACAACCAAGTCAGTAATACGCCAACGAAAAAGAGGGAGAAGCATTGTATGTTTTTGTAAAGCATGCACGAGATATTTTTCTGTTCCGACGCACTATGTAGATACAACTGCGTTCTTGTTGATTATTTGAATGGCATAACATTTCGTCGTTTGGCTCAAACACACGATCTATCAAAGTCAACCATTGCTCGTATCTGTGCAACTGCGATGAAGGAGTTACCAGATAATAATGCAGTCACGAAGAAGTACTGTAATCGATTCTCTCAGGTATTGCTTGTCGATGGAAAATATATGCATGTAAAAGGGTATCCTCAGAAGATACCGCTTTTATGGGGTATTGATTATTTTACGCATGATATACCCATATTTACTCTTGCTCCGAGTGAAAGTTATCAGTCATGGGCACGTTTCTTTTCATTGTTCCGTATCATTAACTACTATCCACAACTGATCATATGCGATGATAATACCGCCCTGAAAATGGCAGCACGAACTGCGTTTCCAAACGTACGTATACAAACCTGCTGGAATCATTTCAAAGAAACCATCAGAAAGGATTTGAACGTGCGATCTGATCCTACCTATCGATACATCTCTCGTGCTATTGATACCATCCTCTCTACCCGTCAACCTACAGATACATTTACAAGACGATTTCATCACCTCTATCGACAGTATAGACATGATCCAGTTGCATTACAGGTATTAGTGAATGTAGAACGGCACCAAGAGGAGTTACTTGCATACAAATGGATTCGTAAAGCACCCTTTACAAACAATCTGATTGAATGCTTTAACTCACATCTTGAAGCACGCCTTACTCCGTTAAAAGGGTTTAACTCGTTCTCTGATGCAAGACTCTGGCTTAATGCATATATTCTCAAACGAAGATGTACGCCATTTACTTCATGTAGTGGAAAATTTAAACATTTAAATCACAAAATGTCGATTGAGCTTACTAAAAACAAGAT
>CAYXCP010000135.1:0-3594 GCA_964463455.1 uncultured Gammaproteobacteria bacterium | reverse complement strand
CTTATCAGGGTCTTTTGCAGTTGCCATACATGCCCCCTTTTCCAGGCCCATACATCACACTCATAGTATATATATTTGATGTATGATTGACCGTGATTAATATCACCATTAGATTGTTGTAACAATCTATTTATGTATGCCACGGTGATGCATGAGATAGTATCATATAATTTACTATAGAGTTACAAATATTTCTCTTCTTCTTTATATATATCTGCCACACGCTCTGCTATTTTCATAGGTACTGTTTTATCGAGAGGTGACGGTAATATATTTTCACGGGTTGGATTGGGAACGGTGGCCGCCAGTGCAAATGCTGCGCCAATTTTCATGCCGTTTGTTATGGTCTTTGCGCGTGCATTTATCGCTCCTCTAAACACGCCAGGAAAAGCGAGAACGTTATTCACTTGATTAGGAAAATCAGAACGGCCAGTACCAACAATAAAGGCACCCGCTTTCAGTGCTTCGTCAGGCATGATTTCCGGCGTAGGATTTGCCATCGCAAGTACTATTGGCTTTTCATTCATTGATTTGATCATGTCTCCGGTAACAAGATTCCCTTTACTGACACCGATAAAAACATCGGCACCTTTCATAGCATCGACAAGCGATCCTTTTCTTCCTGATCGATTGCTGATGGATGCCAGATGCATTTTGTATTGGTCGTTCATAACATCTGGACGTTCCATAGAAATAAGTCCTTTGGAATCGCAGATAAACATTTCTTTCACCGGTTCGCACACTTTTTTATCCTGTCCTACACAACGAAGGAGATTAGATATAGCAGTCCCTGCAGCGCCCGCGCCATTCACAACAACCGTTAATTCGTTCATTTTTTTGCCCGCCACTTTGGCTGCATTGATGAGTGCTGCTAGTAAAACAATTGCAGTACCATGTTGATCGTCGTGAAATACGGGAATTCCGATATGCTGAAGAGCCTGTTCAATCTCAAAACAGCGGGGTGCCGCAATATCTTCGAGATTAATACCTGCAAAGCAGGGTGCGATGTTTTTAACAATGGTAATAATTGCTGAAGTTGCCTGTGTTTCTACGCAGATCGGAAACGCATCGATATCTGCATATTCTTTAAACAATATGGCTTTACCTTCCATTACGGGTATAGCGCCATAAGCGCCGATATTACCGAGTCCAAGCACAGCAGAGCCATCTGAGACTATTGCTACCGAATTGCCTTTCATAGTAAGATCATATGCGAGGTTTTGGTCTTCTGCTATAGCGCGTGAAACGCCAGCTACGCCAGGGGTATAGGCGAGTGAAAGATCATGAGTAGATTCGAGTTTTACCTTCGGTTTAATTTCAAGTTTGCCTTTGAGTTGTTTGTGCAGGTCGACCGATTCCTGATATATATCCTTATTCATATGCCTATTATTCTACCACTTGTGTAAAATCATACTATGCATACATGGAAGTTATGGGGGCTGTTGATTTTTATTATGTTTATTGCGATGTTTACTGTCTCTGGTCCAGAACGAAGTACGAGATCAGCTCGTGTAGTTGCACAATCCTGCGCATTACATGAAGTGGGTGACGCAAACTGCGATGATGCAGTTAACATGACTGATTTTGAAGTATTCCGAAAAGAATTTGTTGGTACTCTTACAACGATTACTGCAGATTTTAACGGAGATACTAAAGTAAACACAATAGACTTTGAGTTATGGAGACGAGGGTTTTTTAGCCCCATACCAACTATAACACCTCAACTTTCTCCCGCTCCGACCTCTACTCTTACTCCTACAATTCGAAAAACACCTACGCCATCACCGACAGTAGTAATACCAACATCGACAAACACTCCAACTACAACTCCAAAACCAACTATTACAGGATGTGTATACCCAACACAGATACTTGACCTGGCAAACTGGAAGATAACATTACCTCTGGGAACTTCAACTCCTCTTGAAATAAAACAACCACAACTGGCAACGTATACTATTGATCCCTGGTTTAAAGTAAATACAACATGTACAGGTGTGCAATTCCGTGCCCACACATCATCTCCCGTTACAACATCAAATTCGAGTTATCCTCGATCCGAGTTGCGCGAAATGATAACTAATGGTAGTGCAAATGCTTCATGGTCGAGTACGAGTGGAACACATACTATGTTTATTGATCAGGCCATTACCGCTGTTCCCACAGGCAAAAAACATATTGTTGCGGGACAGATTCATGATGCAAGTAATGATGTAATAGTTGTACGACTCGAATATCCAAAACTATATATAGATATTAATGGTACCGATGGTCCGGTGCTTGATCCGGCATATACACTCGGTAAACGATTTACCGTTAAATTTGTCGTATCTGGAGGTAAGATAAACGTGTACTACAACGGCAGTGCCGCACCCGCTTACACGTTGACTAAAAATATCACCGGAAGCTATTTCAAGGCAGGTGCGTATACGCAGTCCAACTGTTCCACAGAACAGGCACGTGGCGCTCAGTGTTCAGAGTCAAACTATGGAGAAGTAATTATCTATGGCCTTTCCGTAAGGCATGAGTAATCAACGTTGTATAATAGGGTATGATAACCTGTGAATTTGAAGATGGGGGAAAAGGAAAACTGCGACACGTTACTGCAAATGCGGTCATCGTAAAAGATGGCAAGATACTTCTCGAGAAACGAGGAACGTTTAATGGAAAACCACTTACTGAGCACGGTAAATGGGGCCTCATCGGGGGCTTTGTTGGTCGAGATGAAAATCTTATACAGGCAATTACTCGCGAGATAAAAGAGGAAACGGGACTTGAAGTAACAAACATAACTCTCATTCACATCAAAGATAACCCTGATCGTGCCAAGGAAGATCGTCAGAATATTGAGTTTGTGTATGCGGCTGAGCCCATGGGAGATACGGGTGCATCAGACGAAGAAGTCACCGAGATGCGATGGGTTCCTCTAGATAATATTGCTGTTGAAGTCGCATTTGATCACTTTGACGATATTCGGCTCTACCGTGATTATATTGCAGGGAAGGTAACAGTTCCGGTTATGGGAAAATATGAATGACATGATTCTTGGAGCTTCTTTTAGTCATCGACTTCTTATTTACTTACGTATCAATCCAATGCAGGCTATAGAGGCATACAAAGATTTGGGATTTACCTGGATACGTCTCGGATGCTACTGGGATGAAATTGAAACTACTCCAGGAACATATGATTTTCACGTCATTGAAGAGCTTCTTTCCTACTGTGATAAACATAATATACAGGTCGTTCTGACAGTTGGCATGAAGGCTCCAAGGTATCCAGAGTATTATATTCCATCATGGTTACCACAGTCATCCGATGATCCACATGTGCAACAATCATGTCTCTCGTTTATCTCAAATGCAGTTACATGCTTAAAAAAACACAGTTCTATCCATGTGTGGCAAGTGGAGAATGAACCTCGTGATCCATCAGGTCCGCATAATCTCAGTATCTCCGAATCACTTTTGAGTACTGAAATCAATCTCGTAAAACAGTATGATCCTCAGCGAAAAACCATGGTCACATTCTGGGCAAATGATCTCTTAAAAAGGAACCTGTTCCAGCAAATCATAGATCAAACCGATATTATTG
>CAYXCP010000134.1:0-3642 GCA_964463455.1 uncultured Gammaproteobacteria bacterium | reverse complement strand
TCAGATACGACACCAGCATACTAGCCTGAGTGGTCTTCCCTGAACCATCACCACCATCGATGACAATAAATTTTCCTTTGCGTTTTTTGAGCGAGATAATGTGCTGTACAAATTCCTTGATCTTGTACCCAACGTTATCAACGGTATAATAGTCAAGGAATAACCTGTCTGACGGATTTCCTGCTATCATCGGCGACATTAAATCTTCATCACCCGCATGGATAAGCGCGAGTACCGGGATACCTTTTGAGAGTGCATAGGCAATTTCACCACCTACGCCGTGTGAAGCCCTGGTTACCTCTGCTACAATGAGATCTGAAGCATCAA
Organism: uncultured Gammaproteobacteria bacterium; assembly: GCA_964463455.1. GTDB lineage: Bacteria > Patescibacteriota > Microgenomatia > UBA1406 > GWC2-37-13 > JBDKFK01. Next base: position 3,315 of record CAYXCP010000134.1, on the reverse strand, counting down.
TAAATCCCTTTTGACGGATAAAAATCTCCTCGGATGTTAACTTTTTGTCAGCACCCAGCAGCTTCGGATTTACTACCTGTTTACCGGACAACAATTCAACCCGCTGCTCTTTCAAAACTTTATAGATATGTTTATATCTCTCCACAATTTCGGGCTGAACACTGGTTGACGCGGTAAAATAGATCTTTAACATAAATACATTGTTTCATGGTTCCATTGTCCCATGGTTTCTTAACAACCTGCCTGCCGGCAGGTGAAGCCATGGATCAATGAAACAATTGTCAATTTACTCCTCAAATGCTTTAATACTCATCTTCTCTGCTTTGGCAGCAACTTTTTTGAACGCTGACAGTCTTTCGAGCTCGTAATCATTATAATCCACAAACGGCATGAGATATTTCTGGATAAGTGGAAGCTTCTTTCCAAGTTCATTTGCTATATCCTGTGCAACCTTGCGATATGTTGGATGACCCTGCGGAGTGCTTCGCAGTTCAACTAAATGTCCGACTTCACGAACATTCATCTTGAGATAAAAACGGTTATATGATCCGTGAGTTACCATATACTGTGCTTCATAAGGCATAGTCTGCTTTATTTTCGCGTATACTTCTGCAGCTTCATCCATGGCATCACAATATGTTTTGGTGAATCCGGTCATCTCGATTTCACGAGGCAATAGGTATCCAAGATCATTTGTGAACAACTGCCGATGGCGAGTTAACACACGATGACGCATGAGATCTTTGTATACTCCCCAGTCGGCTACGATATCGAAAGCTACAACTGGTTCTTCGACAGGTCGTGGTGTTTTGTGATGTCTGTTTTCACGATGCACACGAAGTGCTTTTAAGTATTTTTCCTTTTTAGTTGCAGATAATGATTTAGCTTGTTTGTAAGCCTCAGTGTATGAAATATTTGTGTGGTTGTATATGAGTCCTGCAATTATTTTTTCAATAGCATCTTTATCATATTCAACAAGCTTTACTGACGATGACTTTGTACGTACGGGCATTGCGTGCAATGCCCCTACCAATGATGATATATCCTTTTCTGATTTTTCAAGATATGAACGATACTTAACTCCCCGTTCATTTGTTGCACGTTTTACAAAAGCCGGAATAACCTGGCGGAGACTATCGTTCAGGATTCCTGCCATATCACGTACTTCTGATAACGGATCTGCAAGCAGAGTTGTCAAAAGATATTCAAACGCGCGACCATTGCCATACACTCCCATATTCGTAAGTGCTGATAGCGGAAGCAGTCCACGCGCAATATCACAGGCTTTCGCGCGAATGGAGAATTTATACGCCGTATCGTTTTCATCACCGGGATATACTTTCTTGAGTACCGGCTGAATATTGCGAACAATGTCGGTATATGCATCGAACAGATGATCACATGCCTTGATGTAGGCGGCTTTATGTTTTGATTTCATGATCTTTGGATCGCGATAGTACAGATATTCTCCATCAATTTTTTTATCAAAATAAACATAACGTGTTGATTTTTCGAGGGGTGATAACCCTAACCGGTGCTCTTCTACACTCTTGGTCGCGAGCATCGAAATATTCTCAAGAGCTACATGAGCTCCTCCCAGCTCAGCTACTGAATCATCGCCATACCCTACAAGGATGCGCTCATAAAAATCTTCAGCGCGTGCAACGTCCAAAGAACCTGTTGGCTTTTTGCCATCATTTTTGAAGATATGAGCAAGTTCTTTCTGCTGTACGAATTCATCAAGAAATAACCTACGAAGATCTTTGGCAGTTCTGCTGTAACGCGAAAAAAGAGTTCCTTTAATAGCTTCAGGAATATCAGTGAGTCCGAAAATATCAGCCTCTGCACTGGTAAAATAACGCGTGAGGATTTTTTTCTCGTCTGCAGTATATGCCATAAATTCCTCTGTCATCCCGAACTTGCCTGCCGGCAGGCATGGCTTGTTTGGGTATCATTTATAAAAACGGATGCTGAACCAAGTTCAGCATGACAGATTACGAGCATTCTAGCATTTAACAAAGATACTAAGCAAGGACACAAAGTGTGCGTAACTATATAGAATAGATCCCCGCGTTCGCGGGGATGGCAATTTAACCATCACTTACCCGTAGAACCAAACCCGCCGCGCGACTCTGTATTCATAGATTCAACGGGTATAAATTCATCTACTTTTGCTATTTTCACGAGAATTGCCTGAGCGATACGCTCGCCTTTTTTTACTTCGACATCAGATTGAGAAAAGTTAAGTACCTGTACCCCTATTTCATCTTTATCGCCGCAGTAATCTTCATCGATCACACCTACGCCGTTTGCTATCATGAGGCTCTTTTTAAGAGGTAATGAACTGCGGGATGCGAGCATGAGAAAGTACCCTTCAGGAATTTTAACAATGAGATTCGAAGGAATAATGGTGGATGTGAATGGCTTGATCACCATGTCGGTTCGCGCGTACAGATCAAATGCAACAGCACCTTTTGTCTGATATGCCGGAAGAGGTAACGTGTTATCCACTAATTTTATATTCATTTTCATATGACAAAACTATATAGAAGATGGTTTTTTTTTGCAAGTAGTATTCCCAGTCGGCGGTTATGCCGCCGACTGGGAAAATGTGTTAACGCTTCAATAGCCAAACAGTTTGACTATCATTGTCAACACGAATTATTTTATCCTTCGCCATACTTCGCAAGACGACGTTCATAGAATGAGCAGTCTCACCCTCACTTTGCCCATGCAGACGTATAGTTTGTTTAATCTGTGCGAAGTTCATGGAACAGCTATCACTCTCCTTTAACGCTGAAATTATTTTCCGAGCTGCATCTTTGGTAGGGCCGGCTCTTTGCAAGTCGCTTTTCATGGCATGAACTAGGATAAGAAACGTAAGAACCAGCAAAGCGCCTATGATAGTTATCGACACGCTACTCAACCCGTAGGTTGATATGAGCCACCAAAGCATGTAACCCACTACAGCTATCCAGATATAAAGAACTGCAGATTTTATATTTCCCATGATGAGATAGCGTATGAACAAGGTGATAAAGCAAACTAACGCCACTCCCCCGATGATGTAGGTGTTTGGCTTTGATATATATATCAAACCAAACTCCCTCATAACGACCCATGTTACCAACACCGCAACTGCAATAATCAGTGCCGTAGACTTGCTCATTGATCACTCCTTGCTTTTCAAATAGCACACGCTATTTTCTCGGAGTTATTATAGCATAAAATATCAAATTTTTGAGTGTAAAAAAAGGTATCGAGTTGCTAGGTGCAAAATGTTACCCAACGGGGAGAGAAATGGGGTACGTTGCT
>CAYXCP010000133.1:0-3651 GCA_964463455.1 uncultured Gammaproteobacteria bacterium | reverse complement strand
ACGATTAACTTCTTTAGGCTTCATAGAGAATTTCATTGTAACACATTAGAAAAGCTCCGGTTGATTATCCTCAGATGGCGTCTCTTTCGGTTTGGGAGCAGGTTTTACTTCCTCTTTTTTTCGTGGTGTGTTGAGCAGTCTACTTCTGAGAGCATAGAGATTATATTTTTCTATCGACTTCTCAACCTTTTTATTGAAACCAGTAAACAGACACTGATCGATGGTAAGTTCAAGATCTACATTGGTAACAATAGTAGCGAGTTTTTTCATAAGGAGAATTTCGTCTTTGTGCGCGAGTAACGTGGTTCTTAGTTTCTCATCTTTAAGTGCATCTATTTCATCAAACATACGTTCCACGGTGCCAAACTGCTCAAGAAGTTTGAAAGCAGTTTTAGGTCCAACTCCTTTTACACCCAGATAATTATCTGAAGGATCACCGGAAAGTGCTTTGATGTCGGGGATCTGTTCAGGAGAAACAAGCATTTTTTTCTTCACTGCGATAGGGTCATACAGGACAATGGTGCTTACTCCCACTTTCGGTGTAATCACGCGTATATGATCGTCTACGAGTTGCATGATGTCACGATCGCCCGTGAGGATGAGTACGTGCACATCCTCTGATCCAAATCGTTTTGATAATGTTCCGATCACATCATCTGCTTCAAAACCAGGTTTTTCCATCCTCACTATTCCTGATTCATCGACCATGTTCTGTATAACAGGGATCTGTTTTATGAATTCTTCTTTTGATGGAGGTCTATTCGCCTGATAATCGGCAAACAGAGTTTTTCTGAATGTTTTAACGGGTGTGTCAAAACAGACTATCACATAGGTAGGTTGAAAGTCTGAGATTACTTTCTGAAGCATCGTAAAAAAGCCATAGACTGCATTTGTGGGCGTTCCATCAGTCGCGTTCATAGGAGGAAGCGCGTAAAATGCCCGATGCATGATGGCGTTACCATCGATAAGAAGCAAAGTTTTCATATCTTATTATATGATGTTACGCTGTTGGTTTAACATCGGTTACTACAGCTTTTTTTACTCCTACGATTTTTTCGAACTGATCCTGATCAAGATTCTCACTTTTGATAAGTTCGATTGCTACAGAATCAAGAGCTGCCTTATTCGTTTTAAGTGTATTTATCGCAAGTTCATAAGCTTCATGAATGATGCGTTCAGTTTCAGCATCGATTTTAGAAAGCGTATCCTGTGACAGTGTATTCTGATCATAGTACTTACCAAACTCAGTGACATCATTTGATGATCCGAAATTAATCGGGCCGAGCTTACTCATGCCGAATTCGACTACCATAGCACGAGCAATACGACTTGCCTGACCGAAGTCATTTGAAGCACCTGTTGTTACTTCACCAAAGATCAGATCTTCTGCTGCTCGACCACCCATCATTGCGGCGATGCGCTGCAATAAATGAGTTTTAGTTTCGTGTAATTTATCTGCTGCTGGAGGAATAAGCGTATATCCAAGAGCCATGCCTCGAGAAACAATTGAAATACGATGCACAGGATCAGTATGCGACAGGAAATGTGAAACGATAGCGTGGCCTGCTTCATGATATGCCGTTAGTTTTTTATCTAGATCTGTCTGAAGTCTCTTTTTTTCTGGTCCGAGTTTTACTTTTGTTGCGGCCTCTTCCAGATCATCCATATTGATCTTATCTTTTGACTGTCTTGCTGCAGAAATTGCAGCTTCGTTAAGCATGTTCTCAAGATCGGCTCCAGAGTAGCCTACGGTTCTTTTTGCAACTTTATCCCAATCCACATCGTCAGCAAAAGGCTTGCCGCGACCATGAATCTGCAATATTGCTTTGCGTCCGTCAATATCCGGGTAATCAACGATAATACGTCTATCAAAGCGACCCGGGCGAAGCAGAGCAGAGTCGAGCAGATCACCTCTGTTGGTTGCTGCAATAACGATTACGAGTTCATTAGGTGTAAAGCCGTCCATCTCTACCAAAATCTGGTTGAGTGTTTGTTCACGTTCATCGTGTGAAGGCATGACACCTACTGAGCGAGCACGACCGATAGCATCAATTTCATCGATAAAAATGATTGCTGGTGCACTTTTTTTAGCTGTCTGGAAGAGATCTCGGACACGAGCGGCGCCAATACCAACGAGCATTTCCATAAATTCAGAGCCTGCGATTGAGAAGAAAGGTACATTTGCTTCACCAGCCACAGCTTTTGCAAGAAGTGTTTTACCTGATCCTGCTGGTCCCATCAGAATGACACCTTTTGGTGTGCGTGCACCCAGTTTCTTGTAACGTTCAGGATTACGGAGAAAATCCACAACTTCTTCGAGTTCTTTTTTAGCTTCATCTACTCCTGCTGCATCTTTAAATGTAGTTTTCGGTAAATCCTTGTTAAATCGCTTTGCGCGTGACTGTCCAAATGAGAACACAGATTCCTGTGCTCCTTTAGCCTGTCTAAACAGGAAAATAAAGAATGCCACCATCAATAGAGTAGGAATAAGATTGCCGAGGAAATTGACGAGACCTGCAGATCCCTGTGTGTCCTTTACATTTATCTTGACTGATGAAGGATTAATGTTTGCATTCTGCAGTGTATCTATAAAGCTGCCGTTCTGTTCTTTATACGTAAGTGCTAAGTTTTTATTTTTATAGTAAACGATGATTTTATTATCAATAATATCGAGCTGATCAATTTTTTTGTCTTTTATGTCCTGTATAACACCGGTGAGAGGCTTTTCAGGTACTGCTTTTTTGAATTCGTTACTGATATTTGTGTATAAATAGAAGCCAAACAGAAGAACAAAACCGACAATAAAAATAGTCTTTAAATTCAGATTAAAACTGAACTCTGTAATCTTTTTTACAGGATCTTTTTTTTCATTTTTATTACTATTTGTAGTTTTTTTAGTTGTCATGGTACCTATTTTAGCAGATATTTGATAAAATTGACAAGTAAGATATGCAAAAAATAACTGCAGAAAGAGCTGGTTATGACAGAATAATTCAAACCTTGTTAAGCGGAGGACTTATTGTTGTGCCATCCGACACGGTGTATGGTGCAGTGGTCGACGCAACAAATGAAGAAGCCGTCAAAAAACTCATTGCATTTAAAAATCGTCCATGGGGAAAACCGATATCTGTATTTGTTTCTGACCGTGATATGATCAGATCTCTGGTAGTCACTACTGAAAAACAGGAACAGATGCTTGATCAGTTACTTCCCGGACCGTATACTATCGTATTACCATCGAAACACAACACCTCAAAACTCCTGGAATCAGAACGGGGGAGCCTGGGTGTACGATTACCAAGTTACTCATTTGTTACTGAACTTGCGAAGCTATATGGCAAACCGCTTACGGCAACTTCGGCTAACCTGTCAGGTCGTTCGCCTCATTACAGCATTGAATCGTTACTGAATCAGTTCCCGGAATCGAAAAAGGAACTTATCGATCTCATTGTTGATGCAGGAAAACTGCCACACAATAAACCATCTACTATCATCGAACTTACCGGAGATGAAGTTAAGATGCTTCGCAAAGGTGATCTGGTCACGACCGATGCGAAAACGTTTAAGACAACATCTCCATCAGAAACACGCAAGATTGCTGACTATGTACTGAGTAAGATTACGGACACATCAAAGCCCACAGTCATTCTC
>CAYXCP010000132.1:0-3759 GCA_964463455.1 uncultured Gammaproteobacteria bacterium | reverse complement strand
TCCACCAGTTTACATTGAACTGTGTATCCAGATGCTTCAGTTGTACTCGTAGTCTTGGTAAATGTACACCTTAAAGGTGTCACATTGACTTTCATGAAGGTCTAAACATCTATAATGAACAAACAAGGATTTTATATTATGAAGTTGTCCGTACCCATGAAGATACAAGCTCACCCAGTTCTTCCTCTTTTCCATCAAAGCCATGTGTTCCATCTGGGATAATAGTAAACGTGAAGTTATCTTTATCTGCAACCTGTTTCTTGAGAATATCCACACAACGTGGGACATCGCCATAACAGTATTCATCGAACTGACCGTATATGACATGTACCGGTTTTTCAATTTTTTTGAATTCTCTGAATAATTCTTTTTTCGATAGTTTCAGATTATTCATCGTCTCGTTATACGGGAAGATATTGTAATCTCCATCGGGGTTTATGGTGTCATAAAACGATCGATATGAGAGCGGAAACGGAGCGAGTACCGCAGACACAAGTTCGTCACCGTCTCCTTTATCGATCTTTGTTTGTGCTTTAAGTAGTGCTGCGGCGAATGTTTCTCCTCCGAGCATGGAATAGTAAAGTCCTGTATCATCGCCACCACTTAATAAAAGATATGAAGTTATCGGGTTATCATGTTTGTAGTAGTCATAGACGCAGATTTTATTTGCGCCTGTAGAAAGACCAGCCAGATGAATTTTCGTATATCCCCGATTTTGTAGCATCTGTATGGCCCCATCTATATCGAATATGCATTCTTTGATAAGTTCGTAGGTAGTGCCGTACTGATCACGCACCTTTTCACCCTGCTCCATTCTGCTGAATGATTTGATCAGATGTGCTCCCCTATTACTAAACGGAAAATAGGCAATGTTTTTTGCATTCAGGTGTGTGGCAACGGTGTTTTGAAAGAAGGAGTCGTAAAAAATAGAAGAGCTGCCATTTCCATGAAGATAGATTACTACTTCTTCAGTCTGTTTTTCAGGTTTATATAATAATCCTGGAAGTTCCAGTCCATCAGTCGCAGGAAAGGACAGTAGCTCAGGATTATATGTCATACCTTATTATACCGTGCTTACGCAGCATTGGTATAACAGTTCAGCAGGTATGCCATCTCTTCGCGATTCTCAGGATGTGGCAATGTTTCAAGGTATGTACGCAGTTCCCACAGCATGTCATCCATGCCTGATGGATCGGTACAATGTGCCAGTAAGAAATTAGGATGTTCCTGAGAATCGAGTGACATGACTTCATCACGTACATTGTGGCCTTTTTCTTCGAGCCATTCTATGTAGTATCTGTTGAAGCGCTCATATAATATGTGCAAAGCATCTTTTGTTTCTTCAAGGGCGGTTTCACCATTTGTCTTTAAATGAAATGCGTTTGTTACATAAGTCAGGAGTTCATTCTCTGCTTTCTGGAAGTTTCGTGCATGTATGTGTGAGCAGATTTCTTCAATGAACATGCGGAATGTTTGGGGAGCTGTTTTTCGTGGGTTAGTTTCGGAACTGTTTATTGCCATAAGTATATATATGACTTGTAATTATCTAGATTATAGACCGTATTATTTCATTTGTCAAATTTGTTGTTAAAAACGGACAACATGTTAACCAACAAAAACATTGTAATTATTACTATTGAGTCAGATTGATACAACGAGAAGAAAATTCTGTAAAGGTTGTTGTATTTTTGCAACTGTTATGCTATGATAACAGAATAGCGCGTCAGGACAATATGTATATACGTACGCTATATGTATAAAATATGAGAAGAATCGTAGATTATCTCCAACAATTAGGTCTATCAGATATCGAAGCGCAACTCTATAAAGGTTTGTTAGAGGCCGGCAGCACCACCATTATGGATCTTGCAAATCATGTAAACATGAAACGCATTACCGTTCATTTCAATATAGAGAATCTTATAGAAAAAGGCCTTGTTATACAGACACGTCAAGGTGCACGACGCTACATCATGGCAGAACCACCTGAAAAACTTAATGCAATACTGGAAGAAAAAATGAATCAACTCTCAAAAATGCAGCAGGATCTCCCCGCCGTGATTCATACCATTAATCAGACAGTTCCCCGTAATGCGGTCACAAAACAATCAGAACTGCTCTATTATGAAGGTAAAAATGCAGTCAAGAACATATATAACGACGTCTTGCAGGCAAAAGAGCTTCGAGCCTATGTTACCTCTAAACTAGATGATATATTCCCTGAAAACGTAGAGCTATTTATCAAAACGCATAATAAGCGAAAGGATATGAATATATGGGAAATTACCGACGAATCTCCCATACATAGTGAATATATTAATGAGATGGCAAAGGGCAGATATAACTATAAGGTAATCGATCGACAGTTAGAGATAACTGACTATCTTATCTATGATGGCAAAGTAGCTATTATTGATACCGATAGTAGTAATACAGTAACTGGAGTTGTTATATCGAATGCAAACTTTTATAACAGTTCGAAGACATTATTTGAACTTATCTGGAAAGTATTGCCGAGTACCTGATTATTTCTTCACACACCAATACATCTTGTTTTCGCTTTCAACTACAAATTTCTTCTTGTAGTCATCCATTCCTTCTGTTTCAGATCCACCCTGGTTTAGGTACGTGATACCAAGATTATGCAGATGATTGAATAACCAGATCATAGTAAAGTCTTCTAAATTAGGCACTATCTGTCTGAGCATGAGAGATGCATAGGCACATGCATATTCTTTATTATATTCGTAGTAATCAAAATACCCTACTGCCTCATCTCCTTTATAAATAATGAAGTTATGATACTGAGGCTCGTTTTGTATATAAATGAGATTGTGATAATCATTGCGGGAGGATAAGTTAGCGGTAAGGCTCGGTAACTGCTGCTTGAAAAACTTACAAGCCACGTCCCAAGCTACGTCAGAATCAGCTTGTGATTGTATAGGCTTAACGGTTACAAATTCGCTAATTTTTTCATATTGTTTTACTGCTTTTTTTATTCGCTCTTTTTTATCAGTGTTTAACACTGTTTTTTCTACGTTATTGACAATCTCAGGATGTGAATCATCTTCCATAGGCGCAGATGAATGCCATGGCAGCACTTCGATCTCTGAAAAACCCAGTTCTATGAGCTTGTCATACTGTGATTTAAATATCTTCGTGACTGATGTAGGCATGTTGTAAGTAGATAGAAAGGCCTCAGCAAGTGTGTTAATTTCTGTTTCAGCTGTCGGTCCCATGGGTCTCACCCAATAAAGTACCATTGTTTCGGGGTGCTCAATAAGTGAGTTTATAGATAGTGCCGATAAATTAGTTCCATCATAATACTTATAGCCCATATTATAAGGTCCAAGTCCGTACATACCCTGCACGATGTAAGGCCACGAATTACCATATGAAATAGGTTCGTTCTGAAAAAATGTCATGAAAAGGGGTCCATCATCTGGTGTGATGGGAGTAATATGCGGGTTTCCTGCACAAATTGTTGAAAATAATGTGTTAGCTTTGTCTAGTGAATCCATTCTTATAAGTTATTTCTGATCTGTTATTTTACCATATTTATACTCATTTTTGAAGTATATTTACTTTCTATAGGTTTATTTGGACAGAATAAACTCAAGCTCTTTGCGTATGTTCGGGTGAAATTCGTAATTTTTAAGGTCATGTAGCCCTATCCAGGCGTATTCTTCGAGTTTTCTTTCCAGTTTTACCTCACCTGGCTCAGCTGCACATAGAAAATGGTGACCGTGAAACTGGTAT
>CAYXCP010000131.1:0-3809 GCA_964463455.1 uncultured Gammaproteobacteria bacterium | reverse complement strand
GATCTCTTAAAAAGGAACCTGTTCCAGCAAATCATAGATCAAACCGATATTATTGGACTTGATTATTATCTTCGCCAACCAGTCAAAATACTCGGCTCATATTATCGATATATGGGGCCACGAGATAGTAAAAAGCAGATACAAAGAATGTTTAATGAAATAAAGTCCCGCGGAAAAGAAGTTTGGATTGCAGAGTTACAGGCAGAACCATGGGAACCAAATGAAATACGTACATCTAAACATAATCCGCCGAGCTGTCTGCCAGAGCATCTTCAATCTAACATGAAATATGCTACAGAATTAAAACCAGATGCCGTGTTCCTTTGGGGTTCTGAGTGGTGGTATGAACAGAAAGTCAAAGGAGATAGCAGGTATTGGGATGTTATAGATCATCTTCTTAGATAACATCCACAGAATATACTGCATTCGAAAATGAATGATCACATATGAGATAATAAACTATGAAGGGAGGTGAATAATATGAAAACACTGCATATGGGAGCATTCCTGCTTGTAATTATTGGTGCTGTTAATTGGGGGCTGGTAGGTTTATTTAACGTTAATCTGGTAATGGCATTATTTGGATCTATGCCAATGTTTGAAAAAGCTGTGTATATACTAGTTGGTATATCAGCCGTGTATATAATGCTCACTCACAAGAAAGACTGCAAAACCTGCTCGGGAAAGTGACTTCTTACGGTAATGCCATGGCAACTAAACGCATGGCATTTTATATGTTTTTAGATTCTGCTACACGATACTGCCGATAGATGTTAAGTGGCCTTTCAAAGAGATATGCAAGTAATATTGAGCCAATAATTGCTGATAAGATAAATACAATTGTGTATACATGTGTATTTTGTTGTATGTGAAGTAAATGAGCGATTAGATTACCGAAAAATATGTGAGAGATAAAGAGAGGATACGACAATGAGCCGATAAATCTATCAATAGTATTTGTTCTGGTAAGTTCAAAAATACCGGGAATACAGAGCATGAGACAGAGATAGTACATAATGCTTATGCTTTGCATGGTAGGGATTAATATCATGAAAGTGAGAGCGAAAAGTAAAGAAAAAATCTGCTGGTTTTTACTTAGTTTCGATTTTGTGTACAAAAGATAAGAAACAATACCAGCAAAGAAATAAACAACGTTGCTCAAGAATAAATAGAGAAGTGATTGTTCACTAAGTATATGTATAGGAAATATAAATCCATATATAACTATAAGAATGATGGTGAGTGTGGTGAGTATTTTTCGAGGATGATTCCTCATTATAAATGGCACGAGTAAATAAAAAGGAACTTCGACCTGAAGCGACCATACCTGTGGTCCTATTACGAAATCAGGATTTTTAAATGGCTGAATCCAATAATCGGGTGTAATCACAAAAAATACGTTTTGAACTATACGCCAGATTCTATCGTGCATCGGCAATGCGAATAATCGCACAAGTACATTTTCATCGCTTCCCCAATGAAATAGGAGCTTGCTAAGTGCCACCGTTACTATCAGTAAGAGTACAGTCCAGTACAACGGATAAATGCGCAGCAGGCGATTCGTAATAAAAAGTTTATATGAAGAAATTTTGTGCATATACGTTTCCCGGTATATAAAAGCCATATAGAAACCCGAGAGAATAAAAAAGGAATGTACGGCAATATCGGTAGATGTGAAGTTATTCACGTAGACTGGATTAGCATGAAAGAGAGCTACCGTTAGAGCGAGCAAAAAACGTAATAGTCCCATGTATAGTATAATACTTCATCGTAAAGCTTTGCGCTAACGGTGTATTGTATGGGTGAATGGCGTAATAGTTCGTTGTGAGCTACGTCATACTGCCATATTTTTCAAGAAAGTGCTTTATTTTAGGTGCAATGACAAGTTGGCAGTAAGGCTGTTCTTTGTTTTTATCGAAATAGTTCATGTGATAGGATTCTGCATCGTAAAACGCATCGAGTTTCTGAGCTTCGGTAACGATCGGGTTCTCATATTCTTTAGAGTCTTCAAGTTGTTTCTTTGATGCTTCTATTTTCTGCTTTTGCTCTTCTGATGTATATAAAATAATTGAGCGGTACTCAGTCCCGATATCTGCACCCTGTCTGTTCAGGCTCGTTGGATTATGGACGTGCCAGAACACATCAAGAAGATTTTCGTATGAGATTATAGATGGATCAAATTCGATCTTAATAACTTCTGCATGCCCGGTAGTTCCTGATCCTACTTCATAATAATTCGGGTTTTTGACCGCGCCTCCTGCATATCCGGGTACTACTGATTGTACGCCGCGCAGTTTCAAAAAAATGGCTTCGGTACACCAGAAGCACCCTCCTCCAAAAACAGCAACTTCAATATTATTTGGTTTCATCTTTTGGTATAAATTTCATTGATATCGAGTTTACACAATGGCGTGTATTTTTTTCAGTATATCCTTCACCCGTAAATACATGACCTAAATGTCCCCCACAGGTTGCACATACTATCTCCGTTCGACGTCCATCAGCATCTGGTATTTTTGTGACAGCACCTGGAATTTCCTGATCAAAACTAGGCCAGCCACAACCAGAATGAAATTTAGCATTCGATTCATACAGCGGTGAATTACACTGGCGACAGATATAGGTTCCTTCCCTGAAATTCGTATCATATTCGCCCGTAAATGGTGCTTCTGTTTCCTTATGGAGAATGACGGCTTCTTCTTTGGGAGTAAGTTTGTTGTATTGTTTATCCATACATTAATTATACCCAATCGTACTATAATCTATCTTATGAAAATCGCCGTCGGATCGAATAACCCCGCTAAAATAAAGGCCGTGCAAATGGCATTTCAACAGGTTTTTTCAAGAGAAGAAATCGTTGTGGAAGGCGTCTCAGTTTCATCAGAAGTACCAGACCAGCCGATGCATCTGGAAGAAACCATCAGAGGAGCACGAAACCGAGCAATGAAATCAATTGCACAAACACATGCCGATTTTGGAGTAGGACTTGAAGGAGGTCTACAGGAAATAGATGGTCACTGGTTTACCTGCGGATGGATTGTCATCATAGATAAAAACGGTAAGGAAGGTATCGGATCATCAATCTCTATGGAGCTACCAGAAAAAGTGATGTCACATATTCGAAACGGTGTAGAGCTCGGAAAAGCAACAGATGCGATTTTTCATACAGTTAACGCAAAACACAGCCAGGGTTATTTTGGACTTATGACTGATGATGCAGTTACACGAGATAGAGCATATAGTGATGCAGTACTCAGTGCATTATCAAGATTTATACATCCTGAAGTATTTGAATAATTGAAGGACGCCGATGCTCCTGCCAGTGGCACTGTTTCTTTGTGCAGAGATGGAATTATTGTCGCATTACAAGTATCTGTTAGAACAGGATCTGCGGTTACATTTCTCACACATGTGATAAGTATTATAGCCCCTGTCAACAACCCAATCAGTACTTTTAGCATCTGGTATTATACCATACGACCCATGCTAATTACAGTATCACAGCCAGATTAAACTTCTCATGGTACAATATATTTATTATACATTCATTTATATTATGAAAGGATTTATCGAATTTATTAGAGAACAGGGAGTTGTAGGTCTTGCTGTTGGATTTATTCTCGGAGGTGCAGTTGCTAAAGTAGTATCTGCGCTTGTAACTGATTTAGTAAACCCGATTGTAGGGCTTGCACTGGGTAGTGGTAAAGGATTAGAATCTGCAGCGTTTAAAATACTGGGAGCAAAATTTATGTATGGTCATTTTATAAGCGTGCTTCTTGACTTTATCATCGTCGCGTCCGTAGTGTATA
>CAYXCP010000130.1:0-3866 GCA_964463455.1 uncultured Gammaproteobacteria bacterium | reverse complement strand
AGTACGGCCGCAAGGCTAAAACTCAAAGGAATTGACGGGGGAGCGCACAACCGGTGGAGCATGTGGTTTAATTCGATACGAAGCGAAAGACCTTACCCAGGTTTGACATGTACCTGCACGGTTATGGAAACATAGCCTTCTTCGAGAGTGGTACACAGGTGATGCATGGCTGTCGTCAGCTCGTGGCGTGAGTCGTCCGCTTAAGTGCGGTAACGAGCGCAACCCCTATCTTGTGTTAAATATTCACAAGAGACTGCCTATCTTTTAGATGGGAGGAAGGAGGGGATGATGTCAAGTCAGCACGTCCCTTACATCTGGGGCAACACACATCCTACAATGGCGATGACAACGGGTCGCGACGGGGTAACCCTGAGCTAATCCTAATAAACATCGCCCCAGTTCAGATTGTGGGCTGAAACCCGCCCACATGAAGTCGGAATCGGTAGTAATCGCAGGTCAGCAGACTGCGGTGAATACGTTCTCGCTCCTTGTACACACTGCCCGTCAAATGAGCAAAGCTGGCAATGCCCGAAGCGGATGACCCTAACTCGCAAGAGAGGGGCGCCACTACGGCAAGGTCAGTGATGAGCGTTAAGTCGTAACAAGGTATCCCTACTGGAAGGTGGGGATGGATCACCTCCTTTCTAGGAGTGACACAGGGTTTGGCGTCACGCCCAACCCCTTCTGCGGGTAACTGCAGTAAAACTCCAAAGTCCTATGACCTCGTGTCTAGGCCTTCCTACTACCATATAAGCGGTGAGTTACCGCCCTACCATTTTGGTGGGGTTTTTTGTGTCTACACAAAAATATGATAGATATATTGATAAACATATTTTCCTGAAGATCTAATTTTTTTGTGTATGATCCTGTGATAGAATAACGAACATTGGGTCACTAGCTCAGTGGTAGAGCGCTTTCCTGATAAGAAAGAGGTCGATAGTTCGATCCTATCGTGACCCACAGAATATACTTCTATAATGGAAAGCAAATATGGCAACAAAAGAACAAATTCGAGCAGATCTAGAAAGACAATATGCGGCTCAAGTTGCACCTGTTGCTGGAATTCCAAAAGATAATCAAAAACAAAGAGTCGATGCACACTTAGCTGCAAATGCAGCAAATATTGATGATGCCATTGAGGCAATTTTCAACAATCAATAGTTTCTATTTTTCATATAGTACCAAATTAATTGATTTGGTCGTTTTTTCTCCATATAATGATGTAGATTAGTTTTAAACAAATAAAAGGCGTATATGCGTTATGATCGAGAAGACGAAACAAAAAGTGCTGTTAGAGAACTACCATTACATGAGCTTCTTCCAGAACTTAAAGGCAAACTAGAAGTAGAAGACGATCCAAGTCGTGAAAGACAAGTCGATACGGCAGTTGGGTATGTATTACAACTTTCTAAGGATATTTTCTTAAATGGTACAGATGTTACTTTAGATAAAAGTAAAGCATTTATTCGTACTTGTGCAGATTTTTTCCAAGTATTTTCACTAAGACAACGTGATAAGGCATCAAAAAGATTGAAAGCGATAGAGGATGCAATTATTCAAAAGGTTGATGTTCTTATCATGAAAGCAGCTGGAGAAGATACAACAGTTGATAGACTTGCACATACGAATACAGTTCGGGTTGATGGAAAAACACTTGAATATACCGAAATGCCAAGGGTTGCTGATAATGTACCTAATGGAAAAGTTTTAGTGAAAGGTCCACAGGCTGAGGGTATAGTTAACACTATTACTCTTACCGATGATGAGCCTGTTCATAGAAAACAAACAGTTGCACAACGTAAAGCAGAATTGGATGCAGTAGCAACGGATGGACCATTTAAAGGTTTAACGTGGCGACAAGAAAGAGATTTAACAACAGTTCAACGTTTGGAGTTACTTGAAAAGCCCAATGTTCCTAAAGTGGCAGAAGCACGTTATAGATATGGAAGATATAAGAGGGTTCAGAATTTTGATGTAAGAAACGCACAATCAACTCAACTAACAGAAGAGGAACTTAACGATGAACAAAATAGAACAGAGTTTTATTCAACTGTGTTGAAATGGGCGAAAGCATTTGATGAAAAAAAGTGGCAAGCTGAACTTACGAGACTTTCTGGTGATACACAGAAAGCTGAACAAATGATGATCAAACTTAACCAGGAACGAGCGGATTATTTAGCTTCTATAGCGCAAAATCCTGCACTTTTTACTCCGAAAGAAGGATCCTCCGATGCACCAGTAGGTCACTCTAGTTTTTCTCGATTAGAATCGAGGTCTTTGTATCCTGAGTTATATGCGCGTATTGCAGAACTGTTTGTCCAAGAAGCTGAAGAAGAGGCGCTTTCTGAAAGAATGGCACAACAGCAAAAAGAACAACAAGAAAAAGACGATAAACAAAAACTTCAGGATGAGAGAAACGCATTACGTCAAGAAAATGCTGATAAATCATGGGGAAGAACAGGTTCTGCTTCGAGTAATAAAGATCAAGAATCTGTTACGAAATAGCACTACTTTTCCTGCAGATCTTGTTCTTGCATTTACTAGAGGAATGTCTTATACTATGAATCTCTTAAGTATATAGAGGAGAGAAATCTTGTTTACAGTCAGCCAGATAAAAATCAACATCAAGGAGGTAAGTAAATAACCCTCTGATGTGGCTGCTTGGAAATAAGAACTCTCGAAAAACGAGAGTTTTTTTGTTTTAACATTAGTAGGATACCGACCGGGGCCCGTAGTTCACCCGGTAGAACGCTTCATTTGCAATGAAGAGGTAAGCGGTTCGAGTCCGCTCGGGTCCACAGATTATTTGTTCAAAGAGAATACTTCTTTATGAAATATTCTCTTCCGATGAATAATCGGTTTGCTCCTTAACAAGTGAAGAGAATAGTAGTCATTTCATAAATGTATCGTTTGTGTGAACTCATGCACATAGTGGATGCCTTGGCAATATATGCCGAAGAAGGACGCATAAGGCCGCGATAGTCGTCGGGGAGCTGCCATAAAGCTTTGATCCGGCGGTTTCCGAATGGGGAAACCCGGTCTGGGTAATACCAGATCATCCTATGATTTATCATAAGGAAGGGCACGTACCGAACTGAAATATCTAAGTAGGTACAGGAAAAGAAATCGTAAGAGATTCCCTTAGTAAGCGACGAGCGAAAAGGGATCAGTCTAAACCCAATTTATTGGGGGTTGCGGGAGCTCAATGTAGGATTAAAAAAGTATAACGGAACACCGTGGAATAGGTGGCCAAAGGACGTGACAGCCGCGTACGTAAAATGCTTTTTTACCTTAGAGATTTCCCAAGTACTTTCGGAGACGGCAAACTCCGGGAGGAATCAGGGGTGACCACACTCCAAGACTAAACACGTATATTGACCGATAGTGAACGAGTACCGCGAGGGAAAGGTGAAAAGAAGGGTTTAAGACCCCGTGAAATAGTACCTGAAACTATGTGCTAACAAGCAGACAGAGCCACATTAGTGGTGATGTCGTGCCTATTGAAGAATGAACCGGCGAGTTATGGTGTGTTTCGAGTGTAAACCGTTGACACGGTGTACGCGCAGTGAAAGCGAGCCTGAATAGGGCGACCAGAAGCACACTATAGACCCGAAACCAGGTGAGCTAACCATGATCAGGCTGAAGGCGCGATAAAACGCGTTGGAGGGCCGAACCGTTGTACGTTGTAAGGTGCTCGGATGAATTGTGGTTAGAGGTAATATGCCAATCGAACCTGGAGATAGCTGGTTCTCCCCGAAATATATTTAGGTATAGCCTCATGATTTAGGCTACTGGGGGTAGAGCACTGGATGTGTTTCTGGGCAGCAATGTCTCGAGCCTAACCAAACTCCGAATACCAGTAATTC
>CAYXCP010000129.1:0-3911 GCA_964463455.1 uncultured Gammaproteobacteria bacterium | reverse complement strand
TTCTCAGACATTATTAGTTGTATACTATTGGTGCACTTCCACTGCGAATTCACCCTTATAGTATTTTTGATATTTTAAGTCCTATAGTATTTATACGATTTTATGCACGTCTGTGTATATACGAAAAATACACGTTCGTTTCCCTTTTCCTCTTCCCCATCTTGCTCTCCCTCACTTTTTTCCCGCAAGTCGTGTTCTTATATTTAGATTATTTTTAATTATTTATGCGTCATCCTGAACTTGCCTGCCTGCCGGCAGGCAGGTTTCAGGATCTATCTAGATGCCGAAACGAGTTCGGCATGACAAACTAAAAAAAACGACTGAAGAGTGGTTACCACTGAATCGACAATAATACAATGAGAGTGACAAATCCGGCAACGAAGACATATTCCCGGATAGTTTGCTTAAACAGCTTATTATCTATGTAGTTATAAATAAGTCCGGTTAAGGTGTAATAACATGCCGTTAAGAATAAGGCGAAAATGGTCGATTTAACCGGAATGAATGATATGAGTAGTACCAGCTCTGCAATGATGAGAGATATAAATATGCTATAGCTACGAACCTGTGGTTCAATATATGTCTTTAGTCTGACCGTCCACAATAACTGAAAACACATAGGTAAGGTAATCACAAAACAGACAAGAGCATTTATTACAAAGTTCTGTTTAAAAGAAAACAATACGTTAAAAAGGAGAAATGTAATGATAGTCTGATAGAAATAATTCACCGAGAAAGCGGCTCGATATAATTGAAGGCTCTTCCCTACTCCAACATTAAATATATTGGAGGTTAGCAGGATTGCATACAGCGAGCATCCATACATAAACATAAATGGTACGCGGGTAATCCATCGGACAGGAAAAAGAAAATAAAACACATAAAATGACACAGTAAAAAGAACAGGCATCAAAAACAACATACTCCATTCTATGTGGTCAATATCCTCAAGCACGGCTAAATAGGTGCATATATAAGCCGCCACAGACAGGACAGGTATAAACAGCCAGAACAGATCAAAGAAGAAAAAGGTAGATACAACCATTAATGCCGTCATTATAATGGCCGCAGCAACTAAGCGTATCCTCTTCTCCATCTGTCCGAATGTTTGTTCTATTTGTTTTCGGAAAGATTTCTGTTGTGCCATAAATTATTCAGTTTCGAATTCGGCATTCGTAAAGACTTCGTGTATATCATCATGGTCTTCGAGCGCTTGTATCAAGTTTATCAGTTTACTGCTATCATGTTTATTGAGCGGGATACTAGAAGATGCCGTATATATTACCTCAGGCTCAGATCCCTTAAGAGTACCTATCTGATCTTTCACACCATGGAGTTTTTCATAGGGTATATATACCGTTATAGATGTTTCGTCTTCTTCAATGTCATTGCCGTCTACGCGTTCTGCAAATGCAAATACATCATCTTCATTATTATCGGCACGACTAAATGTGATAACACCATTCTGCGCAAATAAATAAGCTACCGATCCGAGAGATCCCATCTTGCCTCCATGTTTTTCTACTATATTTCGTATTTCTGAATGTGTCCTATTGTTATTATCTGTCGTACCAAGTATGAGAAGTGAAGCGCCTCCGGGGCCGAATGCTTCGAACCGGACATGTGAGAGGGTAGCTTTATCGGGACCACTCCCCTTCTCAATGGCTCTGTTGATATTTTCCTTAGGCATATTGTCCTGCTTTGCTTTTTCGATAGCAAAACGCAGTTTCACATTATGTTCAGGATCTGTGAGTCCGCCTCCTTCTATAACGGCCATAGTAATAAGTCTTGATGCTTTTGCGAAGACATTACTTTTTACTTTATCGTTGGCTTCTTTTTTTCGTTTGATGTTTGCCCATTTAGAATGACCTGACATAGACGACTTTATTATACTTGACATTAACTGAAAATAAAATATACTGTACTACATGAATGATATAGATATACTCGAACAACAGGCTATTGACGCCGCAATTCATCAGAATTGGAACGATGCAATTGAATTAAACAAAAAAATTATCGCCATTGAAAAGAAGTCTCTTGATTCATATTTGAGACTCGGATTCGCTTATCTTCAGCAGCAAAAAATTCCTGAAGCAAAAGAAGCATATACTAAAGCACTCAAAATTCAGTCAAAAAATCAGGTTGCCATAGATAACATGGAACGAATCGCAATCCTCGAAGACAAAGAAACGGTAATGGTATCTCAGCAGAAAGGTAACCTTGATCCTTCCCTCTTTCTTGAAGTTACAGGCAAAACCCGTGCTGTTTCGCTTGTGAATTTAGGACAGAAAAATCATTTGGCACAGCTTCGTGTAGGTCAGGAAGTACAGCTCATGCTTAAAAAACGCAAGGTAGAAGTCCGTACCATGGCTGGTGATTATGTGGGCACGCTGCCAGACGATCTTTCAAAGCGCCTCATTTTCTTTCTGAAAGCAAAAAGTAAGTACGAAGCTTACATTCAGGAATCAGCACTCACCAGAGTGATTATATTCATCAAGGAAGTCAAAAAAGGGAAAGCAGTAATGCAGCATATTTCATTCCCTGCAAACATTCAGGTGAACATGGATCAGTTAAGTCACAGTTCATCATCTGAAGAAGGTCCTGGTGATGGTGACGAAGATAATACTGACGAAGGTGAAATAGAACACATAGCAAATAGTCTTGATCGAGAAGAAGAATACAATATTGAAATTCCTCAGGAAGAAGAAGTTGAGGAATAATGGGTGACTTTATTCTTAAAAAAGACAATTGTACCTTTAATCTTGCGTGATGAGATGAGTTTGTTTATTTCATGGGGAATTCCCATATCACTCATTGAACGTATAGACATAACGAGTGATAGTATAAAGAGTCCGATGAGTATATATCCCATAAATTCTTACTTAACTTCCAGATCATTTTCGAGGCTTCCTAACGTTATTATTATATCATAGATGCCCGTATCGCCTTTTTTGAGGGTGCAACCAAAATACTCAGAAACATCCATAGCCGTTATTGAATGCTCACTCCCCGACTCTACTACTACACATCTCCCTTTATTTGGTTTATCTAGCTCAGTAAGATCACTTACGCGTATCCCGCTGCCTTCAAGTATGGAACTGATTCGGTATGCACTATTGTATTTGTCGTTATAGAGCAGCTGAATATTCTTTTTTTCTTCTCGATAGGTTTTTCTATAAAAGTATCCAATATATTTTTTGGCAAATCCCTCAACTGAAAATAACATGTCATTATCTTTTGATTCCATGGGAAACTCATCTATTATGCTAGACTGATCCTGTCTCTTGTTAGATAACAGGAAGTATATAAACAGACGATCAAATACATTCGCATTAGAGCGAGAGAAAAATATATCGTTGAACCCTATATGCATTTCCTTATCGACACTTTTAGCATCGCCATAATAGATGGTGTCTTCTCCTGAATGAAAATAAATATCTATGAATGATGATGTGACTCCGGCAAATGTTTTCTTTAGCAGTTCAGGTTTTTTTTCAAGCAGAACCATCTTTCCCAATGCGCCTATACGATATATACCATACCCTCCTGGGACTGGTACCTTGATATCAGGATAAAACTGAACAAGATAGTTAATGTTGTCATCTTTTCCAATAGAAAACAGATTTACCTGTTTATTGTAAAACAGTACGTTTACCCGGTCACGTGATCGCATAAACAATGAATGACGAAATGAGCCGATGATAAGAGATATCAGTATAAATATTGAAATGAACAGAGCCAAGACATATGACGGTTTTAATTGTATACGCTCTTTTATCTCTGGTATGTTTGATGATCGTTTTCTCATATCAGGTAAGTCCTTGCTCTATTTTAAAATGATGTATCTTTTGTATCATATCTTCTTTCGATAAATGTTTGTAGAAAAAGAGCTTTTTAATAATCGAAAG
>CAYXCP010000128.1:0-3953 GCA_964463455.1 uncultured Gammaproteobacteria bacterium | reverse complement strand
GCTTGCTGCAAGCATCTCCAGTATTATGACATATTATTTGTTTTTCGTAAATGGTGCATTAAACGGCAATAGTTACATAGTAATGAGCTTTCCGATTGTTTTAAAGAAGAGATCCGAAACTCGCTGGGTGAATGGAAAACACAGAAGGGTGGATGAGGTCTTTATTGCTGAGGACGGACGACCTTATATCAAACCTGTTAAACGCTGGTCACCATCCTTACAAGGGGCGGGAGTTAGAAGTTTACCTACTTATAGCTAAAAACCTTGGAAAACCTAGGATTTAAGAACTTACTCAAAATGGTGGGAAATGGTGGATTATGTCTATAAATCCTTAATGATTTCGTACAATAACAATGAATACAGTAGAACAAGCTTCGAGCCTACCGATTAGCTTTCTAAAGGAGCGTAACTATTTTAGTGGTGGCTTAATGAGTGGAGGCATTACATGGTCTATTCGTGGTGATAGGACAGGTGGAATTAGTTTCAGAGTGAGTGCTAGGGATATGTATATACAACTGCTTTATACTGTCAAAGATCATGCTACGGGTGCAGTTCAGAATATGGACTACAAAGTGCCACTTCTAAAAACGTTATGCCATTTTGGTGGGTATCGTTACTGGTTTCAGTGTAACTATTGTCATAGAAGGGTAGGCGTTCTTTATATCAATACTTATGCGAGATGTAGAAGGTGCTCTAGGCTTTGCTATGCTAGTCAAAAGGCTGGACGTTTAGAGCGGTCCATAGGATCGAATGGCTATATGTATATGCTAGAAGAGGAATACAGTGCTATGCGAATAACTCACTATGGTGGTAGGCCTACGAAACGATATTTGAGATATTTAAGACGAGAGGAGAGAGCAGTAGTGGGATTCGAGAGATTGATGTTTCTGTTACGTTACTCTTGAGATATTATAATGTTTTGTACATAGAAAAAATTTTAAAATGATAAGTTGTACGCTATATTGGTCTCGTACCCTAGGCGCTGAATATTTTTATAGGCAGCGCCTAACTTTTGTCTGAATTTATGGCTAAAGCAGCTTTCTTTATAGATGGATTCAATCTTTATCACGCAATAGATCATTCTTTTAACCACCACAACTACAAGTGGTTGAATCTCAGATCGCTTTCAGAGAAGTTTTTGAATAGCGGTGATGAATTGGGGCAAGTTTGTTATTTTACTGCATATTGTACTTGGGATAGAGATAAACTTTTGCGTCACAAAAAATATGTCAAAGCATTGTCCTCTAAAGGTGTTGATATTGTTCTCGGTCGATTTCAAAGAGTGACTAAATCTTTTAACAGGGTGAAAATGGAAGTAAGTAATGTTGTCCCAGTTGGGGCTCAACTCCCTGATAGTTTTACGTTCGAAACACATGAGGAAAAAAAGACAGATGTAAATGTAGCTGTAAAACTTATTGAACTAGCTTCGCGCGGTATTTATGACGTTTTTTATATTATTTCTGCTGATTCGGATTTCGTACCTGCATTGCAATACATACGCAAATTTCATCGCAATATAAGATTAATCAATATTACGCCGATTAATTCTAGTGGTCGTACCCTCTCTCAAGTTTGTGATGAACAGATCCAGATGTCGGAGGTTCATCTTAGTGGTTCATTGCTGGAGGATGAAATCCAAATTGGACATGAATTAGTTCAAATCCCTGAAAAATACAAAGTTGATCCTGTTGAGCAGTTAGATGCTCAGAGCTTGCACATTATACGACACGGTGTATAGGTATTAAGGTTATGTCTCCTCATATTAAGTTTTAACCGTCCTTTCCTATGTTTCACATTGCTTTATCCAAAAAGATAATTTGCTTGTTTAGCATTGTTCTAATGTTGATGCAACCTCTCCAAGTTGCTGATGCTTATGCAACTGACAATGTCCCAGCAGTAGTTCAAATTTATTCAGTCACATATGATACCGCTGGTAATTTGAGCAATGTATGGACGGGTACAGGTTTTTTTATTAGTTGGGACGGTGCGATATTAACTAACAATCATGTGATTGATGGTGCTGATGAAGTTTTTATTTGTGTAGCTGAGGATGAGCGAAGCACTCCAAGCTGTGACTATACTGCTACTATTCTTGCAACTGACCCTAATTTGGATATAGCTTTATTATACCCAGCGTACACGATGGCTGGCGATTACGTTCTGGAAAGTTTTGAAACAGATAGCTATATAGCCATCTCTCCTTTCTTGCCTGAACTCAGTGAGGAAGTTTACGTGTTGGGTTATCCATATGCTGATTTGTCATCTAGCATTACTGTGACTGATGGGATAGTTAGCAGTTTTTCTGGAGATTATTTCGTGACGGATGCAACCATTAATCCTGGGAACTCGGGCGGGCCAGTCTTTAGCGTTTACGATGACAAGGTGTTGGGAGTTGCAACTGCGATTTCTACAGAGGGAGAGGGTGGGAATTATGGCTATGCGATTACGAATGAGGCGATTTTTGACTGGCTTTATGATTTAGTCGACTCTGGTCTTATTAATCAAGATTTTGTTGATGAAATGTCGGCAGTACCCGTTTTTGATGATCTTACTGTCGATGATAATAATTATATTGCAATATCAAATTTGTACGATATGGGTATTATTTCGGGTTACCCTGATGGTACGTTCAGACCTGATAATGAGCTGAATCGAGCAGAATTGCTCAAAATTCTAGTAGAGAGTTATTACGGAACTCCTGATGAGTATACATATAGGAATTGCTTCACAGATGTTGGCACAGAATGGTATGCCAAATATGTATGTTATTCAAAGGCACAAGGTTGGATTAACGGCTATTCTGACGGCACTTTCCGTCCTGCTAACTCTGTAAATAAGGTGGAAGCTTTAAAGATGATTCTTGAGGTATTTGAACAAGAGATCATCCCTGCTAGTGGGGCAATTTTTCAAGATGTGTCATCAGGCCAGTGGTACTCCGACTATGTGAACACTGCGAAAGAGTTAGGATTGCTTGAGGAAATTGGAAACTATTATCCGAGTTCTAATATCTCTAGGGGTGGGGTCAGTGAAAATATCTATAGACTTGTGGTCCTAACGCTAAATTCTAATGGAGCAGTGGACAGTGAGGGCGGTGCTACCTTGAAAGTTGAACTTTCAGATTATTCTATTGATGACTATACTTATTTTGAACAGGGCGACGTAGGTGAAGTTGCTCAATTTGATCTAACCGCAGAGGGGGGTGATGTGCTTGTTTCTGAGGTCAATTTGGAATTGATAGCTGGCGATGAGAATGCGATGAGTTATTTTTTGATTTATGAATATGTTGGAGGTAACGCAGTTCCAGTTTCCGAAATTGATACGTCGATTAATTCGAGCTATATGGTCCAATTACCCATGCTGGATGATGAGTATATAATCCCTGAGGGTGACACTGTTACCTTTGCAGTTTGGACTTCATTCTCTCCTGATGCGAATCTTGAGACTTTATATCAATTTGCCTTAGATTCATCCATGATTGAATCAGATGCAGATTATTTAGATGTGAGTTATATGGAAACTGGTATTTTTGGTTTTGTGGAGCCTTGAATCTGTACTTTCTGGTTCTTTGGACCTCTGAACTTGTTTAATTTCACTCTTCCTGTTTGATTTGATTGACCTGTTGATAAGTTACTAGGAAAACAATCCCAAATTTTGCTACCCGATCAAGTGGACTGCTTTTTCTGATTTGTTATATTTAGCTCACTTAACTACTCCTCCCGTGCTTTTATATCCTTTAATCGGGCACTGTGTTAAGTACAGACAAAATCAAAATTCAATCAGGATGGATAACCTTCAGGGGTCACTCATCTGAGAGAACGTCGGAACATGACTTGAATGACATTACGAAATGCCTTTTTAAGGCAGGAGTTTTTGAGGGTATACAGAAGGCAACTGCTGTTGAAAATTAGGTTGCTAACTACTTGGTTTCTGGTCTGAAATTTGGTAGAATTTAG
>CAYXCP010000127.1:0-3968 GCA_964463455.1 uncultured Gammaproteobacteria bacterium | reverse complement strand
ACCGAAAGCGGGTTCATAAGTTAGTATAAGCTTTTGGCAGTTAATGTCAATCTCCTGGAGACGATTATTACATACAAGATATATCCAATCACATGAAAAGATTATGGCGGGCAAGTGGCCCGCCGAAGAATACACTCTTACAGAATCTATTTCTTCTGTAACTTCTTTTTTTGCCGTTTTTCGGTGTCCCAAATAACATTTCCTACGTGATTGCTCGTTATATGACCGAGCTTCCGGTCAGAAGGACATTCGCGGCGTGCTTTCCTCAGCGCCTCCGTATCAGTACCAGCCTCAATTTCCTTAAATGTGGCAGGATGTCCCGTTTTCACGTATGCCGCTGTAAACCGCATTATAAACTCCTTCGTTTATCATAGTGTTACGAGCTGTTCGTAACATTCGATAGTCTGGCAGTATTGTATCTTTTCAAAATATACTTTACAACTGAGAAATACCTATGATTTGTAATACGGTCGATATAAACCTATAGTATGATTCAATACTATGAATATAGGCTTTATCTATAAGGAGAGATCATGAAGAAGAAAACTCCGCTGTCGACATGCCTCATGATGATATTTATTATCATCCTGCTACTGGTTGCCGGAACATATATGATAGGAGTTGTCGAAATGATGAGAGCCCAGTATGGTTACTGTGGTGGCGTAGGCGCTGCACTTGGTAGTGTATGCGCACTACTCACTTTCATGTATATTGTTGTCCGGTCACTGAAGGACCGTCATTAATTCTATTCCCCCGACCTGACGATTGCATGTATGTGCAGTCCGATACTCAGGGGGATTTATTCTTACTTATTATCTTTCAAATATTTATCCATAAAAGACACACTTCGTTGTATTGCAGTATTAAATGAGAGTGCTATATTATGATCATCACCTTCATATATGAATAATTCACCCGTTTTGTTGCTTTTCTTTAGAGCTTCACTAAGGCGTTCACTGAAAAGTACAGGAACTTCTTCATCTGCAGTTCCATGATGAATTTGAACGGGACCAGAGATATCTTTCACAAAGTGAATTGGAGCTATATATTTCCAGAAACCGGGATTCTGATCAAATGTTCCATACGTATCAATTAAGGTCTGTCTACCTGGTCTTCGCGCTACTTGTTCGCGCTGTGATGGTGTTGGTCTTACACGCTTCCAGTTATTAGCAAGATCATAATAATCTGCAACTACCCCAGCCCATATAACGCCAACTTTAATATCGTTAGTTGTCACCATGGTACGCAACGTAATAGAACCTCCCATAGAATGTCCCCACATACCAATTCTATTTGGATCAGCTCCTTTAAACTTCTTAACAGATGAAACAGCGTTCAATACATCGATCGTATATGCAGGTGAGTAGTAAGCTCCTTCAGGGTTACCTTCAGAATTACCGTGCCCACGATAATCAGATTTGAATACAATATATCCGTTTCGTGAAAATGCATCGGTATATGCGATATATCTTTCTGTAGTCCGATATTCTGCAGGAGGAATGTATCCATGATTGAATATCACTACTGGCCATCCAGTTTTTGGTGTAGCACCGTCGGGTACAGTAAGAAGAGCGTATATTTTAAGGCCATCTGATTTATATGATGCCATGTATTTCTGATAATTACTTCCAGCTGGGAGTATCTGCTCAATCGTTACATCACTGCCGGGATACGTCTGTTTTCTCATATATTCAATCGAAAGGGGACTAGAGGCAGTTTCCGGACCTCCTTCATTCATGCGGCCATTATCATTCACTTTTTTCTGTTTATTCTGCTGCGTGTGCTGGTAATTCGTATAGTACCAGCCAATGCCGCTGAGAATAAGAACGGTTATAAAAGCTACGAAAGATGTAATTTTCACTTAAGTAGTTTAACAGGCAAAGCTGCTAAAAAATGTAAGAAAAGTATGTGCGATCTGGCTTACCAGACCGCATTGAGTGAGACGTATCTCTATTTTTGTGCGTTTCTATTCCTTTTACGCTGTTCGTTTAGGTCACGTGAAAGCCTAAAATGATGTGCTTCTGTATCTTTCAAGTTGCTCAGTTTTCTGTACTTTATTATCTTACCTGAAAGATTTTCTGGAATCGGACGTTTGTTTGAGTTGTAGACTTCATCTGTAACAACAACATACAACAAACGGGAATTCTTACTGGTACCTGTGTATGTGGCTAGAATGTCTGTTGCCATACATTTCCTCCTTATAGCATATACTACCGATGCCAACAAGATATTATAGGGCTTTGCATCAATTAATTCAACCCATCAGTTGCAGAATTTCTCGAGATAGATGTACAATGACTTATATGGCAAAACTCCAGAAATCGGCAATCGAAATATCTCGTATTTCAAAATCATATGGTTCTACAAAAGCTGTTAAAAGCACAGACCTTTCGATACCTCAAGGGACATTGTATGCGTTGATAGGCCCAAACGGTGCAGGTAAAAGTACTATCATGAAAATGATTGTCGGACTCCTTAGACAGGACAAAGGAACCATCCGCATATTCGATGAAGATACGATTGAAAAAACGCTCGATGCAAAGAGTATGCTGAGCTATATTTCAGATGATCCGACTCCATATGATTATCTATCTGGCATGGAGTTTATCGAACTCACAGCGCGTCTTCGCGGTCTTATTATGGAAGATGCTTTGTCTATCGCGAAAAGACTTATTAAACTCTTTAAACTGGAAAAAATGATCAGACAACCAGTGTCACAGTACTCGAGAGGCAGTCGGCAGAAAGTAGCGTTTATAGCTGCAATGATCAGCAATCCTCAGATTCTTGTCATTGATGAACCGATAGTCGGACTAGATCCAGGGAGTATAGACGTATTTGGTGAGGAACTTCTTGCTTATGTCAAAAAAGGTGGGACGGTCCTTCTGGCGACTCACATACTTTCTTTTGCAGCCAAATACGCAGATCGAGTTGCCGTTATGTTTGAAGGACAGGTCGTGATAGAGCGCGCCATTACAGAAAACACAAATCTTGAGCGTATTTATGAGTTAGCCATGCAATCATGAGCCAGGAAATGATACTGGTACTGCATGACCTGAGAGAGGCGAGAGGATGGTTTCGCACACATCGTTCAAGCAAAATAATTGTAACACATGGATTCTTACTCGTTATTGCGGTTACAATGGCCAGTATCTTCGGTATCAGTTACGCATACTTCAGAAATCTCTCGATGTACGGCTCATATGGTCAATCAACTGCTACATACCTTATTCATGCAGCACTACTGGTAATTAGTATACTTGCGGTCGGATCTTCGACAGCAGCAACGGTTAATTTCCTTTTTACGAAAAACAGAAAGCTTGATTATCTGAAAGCATTGCCTATCAAAGACAGCGTCATCGTACAATGGTTTGCTATAAAAAATGTTCTTTTAGCTGCATTGTTATTTTCTATACTTATTATCCCTGTTCTATCTGCGTACAGTTTCGGATTTCTTCATAGTTTCACATTGCCGTACATTGCACGTTCTGTGTTTCTCATGATTGTCCTTACCATAATGACGCACAGTATTGGAAGTCTTCTGGCTTTTGTCATAGTGCCGGTCATTGGAAAAAATAAGAGAATGTTTTTTTTCCTGGGGATGTTTAGTATGTTACTGGGGATTATAGGTATTCTCAGAATTATTTTCCCATCAACACTGGCAACGTTGTACTATGCACCTCCTGAGCAGTTTAACATCATATACCGGTCACTTCCTCTTGCCAATCCCTATTTACCCACTCTTTGGATGACGATGATTATAATAGGCAATACGTTAACTCCCGTAGTTAGTTTAGCTGTTGCAACAATCCTCGTAGCGATAGGATCACATTATGTACAGAGTAATAGATATAATCGTGTTTATCAGAACGCCCAGAGCGTTCCATTTGAGCAGTCATCAAATGCCACTATAACACAGGATATTCTGAAAGAAGGAGATCCCTTATTTCTGAAGGATATCTTATCAATAA
>CAYXCP010000126.1:2241-3984 GCA_964463455.1 uncultured Gammaproteobacteria bacterium | reverse complement strand
CAGGCAGGTTGGGTACTCCCACTGCTTTGCAGAAAAAATGGTATCGAGAGCAACTAACAATTAATACTAACAACAGCAAATATGCAGTTTATTTTTTCTCTTTCCACACAAACTTGTTGTAGAACACGTAGGAGTACGGGATGATGATGAAGAAGATGATAAGTACTTTGTATAAGTATATCTCGTGAGGTCCAAAGATCATTTTAGCTATTTCTACGCCTGCAGTCTGAATAATTATTGATCCAGAAGAAATCAGATTAAATTTCAAAAACTGGAATATATAAGCAGATGTCCTGTGTTCGATCTTCTTATGTTTGAAACTCCAGAAGTTATTGAGCAGGAAGTTTGAAATAACTGCCGTTTCGGTACTGATAAGGTTCGCATGCCAGGTCAGAAAATGTGCATATTTTGTGAAATAGTAGAAAATACCCAGATCAATAAAGAATCCGAGTCCTCCGACAAATACGAACTTAATGAATGACGAATTTCTCAGTATATAGAGGATAATATTCGTGATGTATTGAATCGCATTTATCTTTGATTTCCCGTAGGAGCGTTCTTTAAACGATGTAGGGATTTCTACGATACGCGCATGCTTTTTTACAGCATAATCAAGAAGAGCTATCTGGAAAACATAACCTGAATAGTGACGGATGTGACTCATAGAATCTTTTATGAGCCATGCTTTGACTGCACGATATCCATCAGTCCAGTCATGTATATTCAGCTTCATAAAACCAGCTCTGATAACAAGATTACCTACATAGGAAAATACTTTCCTATGCCAATCCCATTCTTTCGGAATTGATCCACCTTTAATGTAGCGTGATCCGATAACAAAGTCAGCTCCTTTTTCTATATTCTTTATAAAATCACCTATCTGACTATGATCATGTGATAGATCTGCATCCATTTCGAACAGGAGATAGGCATTCAGTTTTTCAATAGCATATTGGAATCCTTTGATGTAGGCTTTCCCTAAGCCTTCTTTTGGCGTAGAAAGTAAATGTATTTTTTTATTAGTATTCTGAAGTTCACGAATAATATCGCCGGTGCCATCTTCCGAATTACTGTCTACAAACAATATCTCGATATCCCAGTTATTTATCGATTTCACATGATCGAATATATCGGCCATGAGCTTCTTGATATTTCCTGCTTCGTTGTATGTCGGAATTACGATGACTGCTTTTTTCATATAAATTTTTCTCTAAAATAGGCGATTGTTTTCGTTAATCCATCCTCCAGACTGACTTCGGGTGACCACTGTAAGATTGTTTTAGCTTTGGTGATATCAGGTTTTCGTTTTTTTGGATCATCTCCGTCAATCGCTTCATGGACAATGTTTGATGTAGATTGTACCATATTTTTGATCATTTCGGCCATCTCATTTACCGATTTTTCGACTGGATTACCGAGATTAATTACTTCTCCACCGATGTCTTTAACGGTCGCAAGTTTGTATAATCCTTTAACAAGATCGCTCACATAACAGAATGATCGCGTCTGCAATCCATCACCATAGATCGTAATTGGTTTCTGCGTTAATGCCTGCATGATGAAGTTAGAGATAATGCGGCCATCATTTTTTTCCATATGTGGCCCATAGGTGTTAAAAATACGCGCAATACGTATATTTAATCCGTACTTGCGTACGTAGACATTAGCCATAGATTCGGCAAATCGTTTTCCTTCGTCATAACAGGAGCGGGGACCGACGGTATTTACATTCCCGAAATAATC
>CAYXCP010000126.1:0-2141 GCA_964463455.1 uncultured Gammaproteobacteria bacterium | reverse complement strand
TTCCTTCGTCATAACAGGAGCGGGGACCGACGGTATTTACATTCCCGAAATAATCTTCCTTTTGGGGATGTACCAGCGGGTCGCCATAAATTTCTGAAGTAGATGCAAGAACAAAGGATGCGTGAGGATTCGCACGAAGGAGTTCGAGCAATCGATAGGTTCCCTGTGCATTTGTCTGCAATGTTTCTATGGCATATTTTTTATACTGAACAGGTGATGCGGGAGATGCGAGATTATAGATGACATCATACTGATCCTCAGCGGTGAATTCATAGGTAGTCACGTCACCTTTAATAACACGGAATTTGTCATTAGATTTAAATGGAGCTATATTATCTTCTGAACCAGTAATGAAGTTATCGAGTACAGTAACAGTATCACCAATCGTAAGATGATGTTCTGTAAGGTGCGATCCTATAAAACCGGCGCCGCCGGCAATTAAAATCCTCATATAGTTATCTAACTGTCTGTCTACCCGTGGAAATATATTCAAAGCCATTTTTCTTCATTGTTTCCAGGCTATAGATATTGCGGCCGTCAATGATCATAGGAGTTTTCATAATCTCTTTGAGGCGATCCAGATCTATCTGCTTAAACTCATTCCATTCAGTAAGTATAACGAGACAGTCAGCATCTGTTGCTGCTTCATATGGATCTGCACAATACTTCACATCAGGATATGTTTTTTTCATGTTCTGTTCTGCGACTTGATCATATGCTTTTACCTTATATCCTTTTTCAAGCAGCGCTTCAATTACATAAAGCGATGGAGCAAAGCGGATATCATCGGTATCAGGTTTAAAGCTGAGTCCCCAGATTGCAATATTCTTGCCTTTTGCATGCTTCGTAATTTTATGTAACAGATTTTTTCGTGACTGAATGTTTACTGCCTCGACACTTTCAAGGAATGAAACGTCAATACCTGCATGTTTGCCCGTATTCAGAAGTGCTTTCACGTCTTTGGGAAGACATGAACCACCATAACCCACTCCCGGATACAAGAAAATGCGTCCGATACGTTTATCCATACCGACAGCATCAAGTACTGTTTCAACATCTGCGCCTGTTTCTTCACAGTAGAATGAAATGAGATTTGCAAATGATATCTTGGTTGCGAGCATGGCATTTGAGGTATATTTGATGAGTTCTGCCGATGCGAGATCAGTTACGATGCGCTGACCACTGAGTGGTTTGTGTAATGCGAGTAATTTTTCGACTGCTTCTGTTGATTCTGATCCGATCACGATACGATCTGGATGTAGCGTGTCCTGTAATCCCGTACCTTCTCGTAAGAATTCCGGGCACGAGGCGACTGATACATCTGCATGATCAGGTTTTGTTCTGAGTAATATGGCTTCTACTTTTTTATTTGTGCCAACAGGTACCGTACTTTTGCATGATACAACGGTATATCCTTTCTTAAGATACTTACCGATATCTTCTGCTACTTTGAATACAGATGAAAGGTCTGCTTCGCCGTTATCTTTTGGAGGAGTACCTACAGTGATGAAGATAATGTCAGAATCTTCAACTGCTTCCTTGTAATCAAGGGTGAAATGTAGCCGTTTTGCTTTTAAGTTTTTCTCGAGTAATTCCTTGAGTCCGGGTTCATAGATAATCGGGTCACCCGATTTCAGTCGTTCTATTTTTTTTGGTGTATGGCCGATAACCCATACTTTATTACCGAAATCGGCGAAGATACAAGCAGTAACAAGTCCAACATATCCATGTCCTACAAATGCGATGTTCATAACGATATATGATATAGGAATTGAAGGTAAATTACAAACGAAAACATTGCTTCTCCATGTAGGGGACGACCCGTGTGTCGTCCCTGCACATCGAACCACATCGTCATTCTTAAAATAACAATATAGTTCGATGCCAGAGAGGATTTCTGTGGCATCGAACCGTACATAACATGTACTAAATGTAACTGTACGTTCCGTTGATGCCAATATTTAGGACGGTGATTTTTTTGCCTGGGAATAGTTTCCGGGCGGCCGCTTGATTCGCTTTTAAGTTGCGAAGCCTCTTTGCCGCATCCACACAACCCTTACAATCCGAATGGATTGTCAGGATAATATGGCTCGCCTTGACGAGCTTAGCCTCTTTTCTCAGCGCAAAAATTGCGCCCAAGC
>CAYXCP010000125.1:0-4000 GCA_964463455.1 uncultured Gammaproteobacteria bacterium | reverse complement strand
CAATTCTCGTGTGTATCAACAATCGATTCTTCAAGCCAATTTCTTATTTCCTTTCATCTTCCATTTTCAAACCTGCTACTGCTGCATATATAATCTTTCTCAACTCAGGAGGAACATTTAAGAATGCCAGACCGATTTCGTCACCACCATAACGACAAAGAGAAACCATAGCATCGATTTTCTGAGTTGCAAATATATTATTAATATTTCCTACCAGGGTATTTACACGCACACCGACTTTATTAATCGTGTAGTCTGCTCCATGACTTCCTTCTTTATCCTTTGCGAAATCACTGGCGCGGAAGTCTTTAATGTCCAGTAACTGAAAGGCATACATTGCATCTACTTCACTTTGTAGTTGAGCCTCTGACTTTCTGACTTTTTCCGCTGCATATTTCCATCTTAAGTCTTCAAACCTTCGTTCATGGTCTTTTTTTACAAAGTTCGAAAATGCGGAGCGATTTAGCATTTCAGTTCCTCTCGCTACCTTTTCCTGAAAGGTATGCTCCATGGATATACCCTTATCAATAGCATACGATATGAGTTTTTCAGACAACTGAGGAGGCATATCTTTTCGCATTGCAATTTTCTGCAAAAAAGAAGGTAGTTGACGTAATACCTCGCGGGATCCACGATTTGCAGCTATTTCGAAATCCGGCTTCACACCTTCTGGTAGCTTTGCAATGTGTTCTTCTTTCATAGTTGCAAACATAGCACGAGTTTCAGCATCAATACGAGCTTTCTCAGCCATATCCTCGGGAGATTTTTTTCCTTGATGTATTATCCCACGTGGCTTCTCTTTACGATCTTCTATTACTGAAAATTCAGGTTGAGGTTTTACAGCAAGCAGTTGTAACCGATCAATAAGACCCTTCGTTGGATCATAATCTTCTGCAGGAGGAACTTTTTGTGTAGCAATATTAGCATATGCTGCTAACTGACTTTCAGACATAATAGCAGTATAGAACGAATTTAGGTATAATGAAAGCATGAAAAACACACTGCTCGAGTCAATAACCAGACGTCTCCGACATGATATTCTTACCTGCTCAACCGAAGCCGGTTCCGGACATCCAACTTCGTCACTTTCAGCTGTTGAACTTATGGCAGCACTTATATTCGACGGACACTTTGCCTATGATCTTGAAAATCCTGATAATATTTATAACGACCGTATCATTTTCTCTAAAGGTCACGCATCACCTCTTTTCTATTCACTCTACCACATGGCTGGAGCAATATCATATGAAGAGCTTATGTCTTTCAGAAAATTCGACAGTAATCTAGAAGGGCATCCTACTCCCCGATTCAGATATACCGAGGCGTCAACTGGATCGCTCGGTCAAGGCTTATCTGTGGGACTCGGCATGGCTCTTGGTATTCGCCTTCATTTAGCAAAAGATACCGTTAATAAAATTCCGAACGTATACGTTCTGCTTGGCGATTCTGAAGTTGCAGAAGGCCAAATATGGGAAGCAGCCGAACTTGCAGCTCACCATAAGGCTGAAAATCTTATAGCCATACTTGACGTAAACCGATTAGGCCAACGCGGAGAAACCATGATTGGCTGGGATATTGAGGTATATAAGAAGCGATTCGATGCATTCGGATGGAATGTCATTACTATCGAGGATGGTAATGATATCTCTCAAGTTCAATCGGCATATAACAACCTTCAGAAAAATAAGAAAAATAAGAATAATAAGCCAACGATTATTATTGCCCGCACACAAAAAGGTGCAGGGATATCGTTTCTTGCAAATAAAGATGGATGGCACGGAAAAACCTTATCAAAAGACCAGCTTGCTGAAGCACTAAAAGAACTAGGAGATGTGGACACAAAATTAACGTCAGCATTTGGTAAACCTGAAAAAATATCACTTATCGAAAAAAAAACTATGTCAGACTCTCCTGTACACGTCCTGCTCTATGACAGACCTACGGCTACTCGAGAGGCCTACGGCGACTTTTTAGTCAATATGGGGAAAGAATCTGATGAACTGGTAGTACTTGATGCAGAGGTATCAAATTCAACGTTCGCCGATAAATTTGCAAAAGTTTATCCTGAAAGATATTTCGAAATGTACATTGCCGAACAGAATATGGCTTCCGTTGCGGTAGGATTCTCACGAATGGGGTTTATACCTTTTACATCAAGTTTCGCCGCATTTCTCGCCCGTGCATACGACCAGATACGCATGTCACAGTACAGTGATGCCAACCTAAAAGTAGTTGGTTCTCATGCTGGAGTATCTATAGGCCAGGATGGATCCTCGCAGATGGGGCTTGAGGACATGTCGATGATGAAAAGTCTTTTGGATAGTATTGTTTTGTATCCATCAGATGCTCCATCTACTATAAAACTGGCAGAGCTTATTGCCAATGGCCACGGTGTCGGGTACTTGCGACTTACTCGTGAGAAGACCCAAAGTCTGTATAACGTAAACGAAAAGTTTGTTGTAGGAGGATCAAAAGTATTAAAGTCCAGTATTGCCGATAAAGCAGTTGTTATTGCTGCTGGCATTACTCTTCATGAAGCTCTAAAGGCGTATGAAAATCTACAAAAAATAGGTGTAAACGTAACGGTAATTGACGCTTACTCCGTCAAGCCTATTGATAGAGATACGATCGTAAAGCACGCCTCTAAAGCAGGCCATGTAATAGTGGTTGAAGACCATTATCCATGCGGAGGTCTTGGAGAATCTGTTAAAGATGCTCTATCAGGCACCTCGGTGAAAGTAACCCACCTTGCAGTAACTAAAATTCCTCGATCCGGTTCCCCAGCAGAATTACTTGCGTACGAACAGATTGATGCCGACGCTATTGTTAAGGCAGTAACAGAAAAAAACAAGTAAGATTGATGGCATCTTTCGCGCATTGCGCGAAAGATGCCTGTATGTGTATCCGTTACTTCAAGAACATCATCCCCGTCACGACCCATGATATATCATAACCAGATAATTTACTACTATAAGCTATTTAATTCCCGCGAATACAAATACTATACGGATATAGTATAAATTTAAGGCCTTAAGACAATTTAAAATAACCATTAAAATTATTGTGGATAAAATGTGAATAAGAATAACAGCAATTTGTTATCATGAGTGATAACGTTGCCATATTGATGAAAAGATAAGATATATGCCCCAAAACTACAGTTTAATTATGAAGAAATAGCAGTTTTACTACTTCAAAGATACCCCATCCTGCGAGTCCTATAAATGCAACAGCACCAGCCAGGGATATTACCGGGTTTTTTACCACTTTTATCGTTCGATCAGGAGAAATAAACAGGAAAATATTAAGTATCATATGACCTGCCAGTACTCCTATCGAGAAGCCAAGCACATTTACGATATTAAATACGGGAACATAGCCTGCAAAGTCGTCTAGACCTAATATGAACGGTATCGTAAAAGACATAGCCAGAAGCCCCACAAAGGTTAAATTTTTCTTTGATTTCATGCTCGTATGAGGTATGAGATACTTCAGAAATTTACTGGTAATTCTGTTAAACAACTGCAGTCCTTTCTGAAATTGAAGAATAAATGCTCTAACCCCCCCTTTAAAATATGATTTATCTTCTACTGCATGGTCCAACCCA
Organism: uncultured Gammaproteobacteria bacterium; assembly: GCA_964463455.1. Classification (GTDB taxonomy): domain Bacteria; phylum Patescibacteriota; class Microgenomatia; order UBA1406; family GWC2-37-13; genus JBDKFK01. Next base: position 393 of record CAYXCP010000125.1, on the reverse strand, counting down.
TCTTCAGCTAATTTAACCAGCACAAGAGCCGCAATAAATATCATAATTGCAAGTAGCCATTCAATATCTCGAAAAAAATTCCAGATAGCAAGAACAATAATCGTACCTAATGCATTTCCTGCTGCCGTTCCCGTTTCGATAGCTACCCTATTCTTCCATCCAGGATAAGCCGCCATTAAGTTGCCTATAAAAATAGCGAAGTCTACTGATGTTTTAAGGTAGATTGTCATACCAACAGCGATATCCGACCAACGCACAGACTTTACAATGTCTACGGCAGTATATCTATTTAATATGATTACCTCTATATATACACACAAAGATAGTACGATAAATATAACTATCGTTAATACAAGTGGTAAAACCTGATTGAGAAATACTGATTCTTTTTTC
>CAYXCP010000124.1:0-4041 GCA_964463455.1 uncultured Gammaproteobacteria bacterium | reverse complement strand
AATCTAACCTACATCAGGGGCGCTCTCGTCTGCCATCAGCAGACGGAGCGCCCTACTTAACTTCAGCATGTAGCACTAGTCTTCTTAATTTGTGCTAGAATGGCAGTATGGAAAAACAACAACTTGTCGTGGTATGCAGACTTTATAAGGAAGAAGGATATTGGTACTACAATATCGGTAGTAAGTTTGGCACAGAAACCTCCTCACGCCAGATGACACACACTATGGCTCGTAAGGGTCTTGACCAGAAAATAGCACAGGCTAAAAATCAGTATGGCAAAGAATGGGACGTGCAGATCAAAGAACTCGCTTCATAAAGTAAGTGAGGGTGCCGCACACACCCTCATAAGAATTCTCGTCGACCAACAGGTCAATGCGGTATGTTGACCGTTTCGTACGATACTTTCTTCGCGCCCTCAGAATAGACTCGTAGTTTGACAACCCATGCATGGTCAGTCGAATATGACTTGATCACTTCGATTTTAGTGATTTTCCGTCTTAGCGCACGGTCTATTGTTCGACGTACTGCCTGCTGCTGCCGCTCAATTGCAGCGAGAAGGGCGCATTAGCAATCCGCTGCCGACCAGCACTTCGCGGAATGATTTGCTGCCCCTACACCACCTCGTGAATCAGCGTGCTAACGAGCTGCGCGGCTATGGCGCTGCTTACGGGCAGGCCAAAAGTTGTTTTTTCGGGCAAGGAGAAGGAGGCCTTGCGACCAACTCAGCGGGCAGTCAACACGCTGGCCCATCGGCTCGAGGATATGGCAGGTCAGCGGCATATCGCAGTCGCAGCGAACGGCCAGATTGAGCGCTTCACTGACAAGCTCAAAACACTCGGCTTCTAGCAGCTGTATTCGCACCTAACGTACTTACGGTACCAAGATAAGAATATTTCTTGTCTTGGTACCAACAACTCTCATGTTTTATATCTACTAATAAAAATCAGTATTTGAAAGAGAGAGAACATCTTATAGAAGAATAATGGCTGTCTGGCGATGCCAGACAGCCATGTGTTACTGATGGCAGAGGTTATTTTTTTATGGTGACACGCGTCAGCTTGCTGGTGTCGTCACCATAGTAAATTCTCATAACAAACACCCAATGGGTATTTGTATGAGCCATCGAGTTTACTTTGATGTCTATGAGACGTTTAGACTTGTCTCGGCGACTTCGTGCGATTCTTATCGCCTGTTTTCGTGCTTTGATTTCAGGATCATTGTTGAGTTTACGAAAGTCCATGTCAGGCTCCTTTCTCGTTTGTACTCTCATCCTCTTCGATGGCAGCCTGTATGGCCGCCTGAGTGATCTCAAGGAGTTCTAACGGAGGAATATCAACCGCCCTACGACTTCCAAGCCGACTTGCAATAAGCTGACGTGCAGCTTTGCTGCTACGCAGTTCACTTATCGCCTGCCTTAATATATTTTCAGGAGTCATCCGCGTCAGCTTTTTTTTCCGCCAGTGAGATTTTCGACGCTGAGATGTGGCGACTTTCGACTTTCCTTTTTGGCTTGACATGTACATTCCTTTCTACAATTTTGAGATCAAACGTTGTATTATTATATCATAATACATATGAAATACATATTACTTATAGTGTGCGCTCATAATTGATGTGTAAGAAAAAAGTTGGTAATATCTAGAGAAGTAAGTAATCAATCCTACAATAGTGGCTGTCTGGCGATGCCAGACAGCCAAGAAGTAAAATCCGCCAGGCACTCTTTATAGGTCGTCACCTAATCTTGATTGTGCGGTATGCGCACACCTTTAAAGATTAGGTAGAGACCTAAACATACGGGCCCGACGACCAATATCATTGTATGCAAGATCAGCAAGTTCTGCCAACCAGCCCACATTTCGACTCCAAGAAACACTAGCCAGACTCCAAACCCTCTGGTTTTGAACCCTACGGTAAATCCCAGGAGCCAAACGAAATTGGTTCCAATTATCAGAGGCCAATAGGGTAGTGTTGTACTGATTCTCAAGGCAATGAACCCAAATAGACCAGCCAACATCAGCAGCAGGCCAGTTATCTGCCTACGGTTAGACATGCCAGTTCCTTTCTCTACAGGGACCGAGATATTATATCACATTGATGTATTTTGTTACATTCGTCACCCCCGGGGTGTACAAGAGGTTGGCGTGACAATAGGTCACAAATATTACATACTGGGGTGGCCCATGGTGAGTTCCTGTGACTGTGAGTAGCTCGTACCGCTTTTTGCTTTTCTTGAGGCATATGCAGACCCACGAGCACGTTTTGCGTTATATGTGTGAAGCCAACTGCGTGATTCACTTACTTTTCCTCGAAGCATCTGGATTATCTTAATAACCACTTCAAGAAAGCGGATGTAATAGAGACCCGTTTGCTCTGATGAGGTAGTAATCGTAATTTTCTGTATATCTTTTACTTCATTCATGAACGATTTATCTGCTTTTTCAAGCATTTTCATCTCCTGTTTTACTTCGTTTAAGAGCTTTTCTATCGTGCGATTATCCTGCTCCTGTTTAAAATTGAAGATTTCAACGGGGGCTTTTTTTTCAGTTCTAGGTTTTACTATTTCAGGTGATTTCTGTTTTTCCTGACGTTCTGCTTCGTACTTACCCAGAAGCTGATCAAACATACTAAGGCCCATGTCCTTCATGCCATTTGCGGTTTTATTGACCATAGAAGAACCCATATCGCTCAGTGATTCGAGTGTGCTTTTTTTCCCATACCCCACCGGCTTGTGTGAATTGAATGAAGATGACATGATTGTCAGTATATTATAGGCTTGTTAAATAGTCAAGGGTCTTCTGCTTGCGAAGGACTGATGCATAGAAATATGCATTTTCCTGAGCAGCCTTACGATCCTTCTCGTCGGTGATTGCGCCAAACAGTTTATCCATATCTTCCTGCCCGATCTGTATACCTTCTTTATCGGCAATGTCCATAAGAATAAATTCCATTTTATAGGTTTCTTCTACATCCTTCGCTACCAGAGCACGGAGATCATCGAGTGTCTGATTTTTTGATTTCAGATAGGCTTCAACGGTGAGACCTATTTTGCGGATATCATCAAGTAATCGACTTAAGCGCTGTGTAACTTCTTCTTCAAGAATTACGTCTGAAATCTCAACCTTGGCTTTTTCCATAAGAGCGCCAAGCACTGCATTCAGAGTCTTCTGATATTTCTGATCCGGTGTTTCTTCTTTCTGCGGTTCTTTTCCAGGTACCCAAATTTCATCTTTCTTGGTTTCTGCCTTGGCTTCCTTAACGTATGTTTTGTAATCACCCAGATCTATGAGCGGCTTTTCAGCAAGAGTGATCTTGATTTTCCAGTCTTCATTTTCCTTTGCTTCAGTAAGGTCAATTTTTGGAGAAATGATTGGCTTGAGATCTTCCTTTTTTACAATATCGTCATAAATAGTGGGGAGGATAGTACGAATCAGCTGCTGATAAACAGAATCTTTACTTATATGTTTTTCTGCAATTTCCTTCGGTACCTTTCCTTTGCGGAAACCTTCAAATACAAATTCCTTATGAATAACATCAAATGCTGAACCGTATTCGCTTTGGATATCAGACCAGGGGATGGTTACGTTTAAAACTACTGTATTTTTAGGAAGGCGTTCAAGGGTATGTGTTGTCATGTAAATGCTCTATGTGTACCACTAGTAATATGAAGGTACGTATAAGCATTATAATTCTACAATATTTTGCGTGAAATACAATCTATTCTTGTCTTCCTGATCAGCAAATCTGCGCATTAACTTTTCTACACGGGGTGCCCATGTAGGACTTTCGGAATAGATAGGACCTATGGTATATACATTAATTTCGCCAGTTTTTACATAATTAGTACGAAGCCCTTTGGCAACTGTCTGTATAGACTCATCCCAGTCTTTAAACATCATATATCCACGTCCCCATCCAAAAGGATTATACGAAGAAGGGTAGATGTAATGACCGAAGGTAGATTCAAGGCCGGCTATTGAAGGCAATAAATAACAGTCTATATTATATGTCTTACAGGCTTTAATGAATGAGTCTGTATAATC
>CAYXCP010000123.1:0-4067 GCA_964463455.1 uncultured Gammaproteobacteria bacterium | reverse complement strand
TTTTCAGGAATAATTCTTTCTCCTGCCACTCACGATCTTCTACTTTTTTATCTTCGAGTTTTACCCCTGCTTTATCAGCAAGCTCTTTGAGCGCTTCGTAAAATGTGATATTTTCCCATTTCATGCAGAAAGAGATGATATCGCCTCCTGTCTGACACGCACCGAAGCAATGCCAGGTCTGACGATCGGTAGAGACCATAAAGGAAGGTGATTTTTCTTTATGAAACGGACAGATTGCTTTATAGTTTCTACCTGCCTTCTTTAATTGTATATAAGTGCCAAGATAGTCGACTATATTGAGCTTATTTTTTATTTCTTCTATTTGATCTTTCATATACCTACCTCCGGAGTCTTACCATTATAATGCTTCTCAATTAAATAGTACTTGTTTTATTACAAAATTCTCCATTATAATGAAACTAATGTTGTACCTCTATCTCGATAAGAATCAGATTAAGTTGATCTATGTCAAAAAAACACTGCTTGGACAGTATGAAAATGCTGTATACGAAAAACAACATCAAATAGAGCTTCTTTCAAAGGATCAGATAATCAATAATGATTTGCTAGCCTCAGCGGTTAAAGAAGCGATAACGTTTATTTCGAACCCTCCTATCAAAGACAAAGATATATGTCTGATATTACCACAAAGAATCTTTAAATTCCTCCGAACTGAGGTTCCGAGAGATATTACGCCAAACTCAATAACTTCATTTATTAAAGATAAAGTTAAGTCTGAACTTTCACTTGATCTGGATGAATGTATCTATGATTACTTTATTCAGGAGAAAGACACAGAAAAAAGTGTGATTCTATATGCAATGAATCGAACTGAGTACAATAGATATAATGAAGCATTCAGTTTAATTAATTTAGATATACAGGCAATAATCCCTGATGCTCTCGCTTACTTTAAACTTTTTGAGAAAACATTACGAAAAGATAAGAAAGAATTTATTTTCTATACCATACTTGAAAAAGCTCATGTTTCAACACTCTTCTACGATTCGTATGGGCCTGTCCTGGCCGAACGCATTCTGGATGAACAGATAAAAGAATCCAAACCAGTTGAAAAGCAACTAAAGGCTCTCGCAACAACATTTGAAGAAAAATATGGAAAGATCAACAGGCAGGTATTGTCAGGTGAAGAATCTGAAAATATCAGACAGGATACTTTTACTAAAAATGTAGGCGTATGGACCAATCCGCTCAAACGCATTCTACCGGAGTTTTATGCAGAGTACCTCAAATTACTCGCATCCCCTACCGCACAGCAAATCTCATATCTTAAGTATGATGTCTGCATAGGCGCATTTATATTTATGCTCGAGAATCGTACGTTTTCGCTTCTTAAGAAGAAATCAATGTCGCTCCCTCGTAAACCATCACGAAAAATGAATATATCCATTCCTTACAAAGAAATAGGATTATTCGCAGGTTCGTTTGTGCTTTCATTTATCGTACTCATGTTTGTATCTAAAATGAAAATGCCTAGTTTCTTTAAAGGATCGGGCCCAAGCCCGACACCAACGTCTACCGTCACGGTTGTAACGCCAACAGTAACACCTACTCCTACTGCTGCAGTAGACCGTAAGACGGTAAAAGTAAAAGTATTAAACGGTTCAGGTACCAGAGGAAAAGCAGCAGAAGTCAAAGATATAATCAAGAAAGCAGGATATGAAGAAATTCTGACAGGGAATGCAGATAACTTTGACTATGCGACATCCGAGATACAGGTAAAAGCAACTGACAAAGCACTAGGAGAAACCATGAAGTCGGATCTTAAAGATTATGTCAGCAATCCAACAGTTACGACTATTCCAGCCACAGAAACAGCTGATATTATCGTTATATTCGGCAAAGACTTCAAGTAACTCCATGCAGATAGCGTGAGAATAAGCTATAATACTACTTTATACTATGGACGAAAAAAAGAAAGAGCTGGGGGTAAAACTAGACAATATTCTTGCAAAAGCCGATTTGGCTGGCAAAAAAACACGTCTTGCTGATTTACAGAAATCAACATATGACGAAGCATTCTGGACAGATCATCAGAAATCGAGCGAGGTAATGAAGGAAATTTCAACGTTAAAAGCAGAAATAGATGATCTTGAAATGATGCAGATACTGATGGAGGAAGATCAGATCGATGAAGCAGAAGACCTCATTAATAAGTACGAAATTCTCCTATTCCTAGCAGGTAAACATGATCGCGGTGATGCTATCTTTGCAGTCCACGCTGGACAAGGTGGAACCGAGGCTATGGATTGGGCTTCCATGCTTTTCCGAATGTATACCCGTTATTTTGAGAGAAAAGGATGGAGATACGAACTCGTTGATCAGGTTGACGGTGAAGAAGCAGGCATAAAAAGTGTGATTATTAATGTACATGGAAGATTTGCGTATGGATTTTTAAAAGCAGAAGCCGGTGTACACCGATTAGTCAGACAGTCTCCATTTAATGCAGATAAACTCAGACAGACATCATTTGCACTCGTCGAAGTACTTCCGATGATTGAAGAAAAAGAAGTAGATCTACGTGAAGAAGACCTGGAATGGCAATTCTTTAGAGCTGGAGGTCATGGCGGACAAAACGTAAATAAAGTCGCGACAGCAGTACGATTAACTCACAAACCATCAGGCATCACAGTAACCTGTCAGACAGAACGTCAGCAGGGGCAGAATAGAGATAATGCACTTAAAATTCTCCGCGCTAAATTATGGCAAGCTGAGCAGGAACGCAATCAGTCAGAACTTGATACTTACAAAACAGAAAAAATCGCATCATTCGGTAGACAGATCAGATCATATGTTCTACATCCGTACAAATTGATCAAAGATCTCCGCACAGATTATGAAGTAAGCCAGACCGAACGCGTGCTCGACGGCGACCTCGACGACTTCATAATGGCCTATCTGAAACATACTGCATAATCATTGTTCCATGGCTTCATTGTTCCATTGTTCAATGCACTGGAACCATGAAACAATGGAACAATGGAACAAAAAAACACATTAACAATCTTGTATTTTTCCTCTTTTCTTGCTATGCTGAAGTATGATAAAAAATAATGGACTCATCCGTAATATAGACGGCAATACATCATCTTCATCATCAATGAAACCCCTTGTAATCGGCGTTATACTCGCTATCGTACTCGGACTTGGGAGCGGCTATGTAGGCGCACAGATGAAAAATAAAACATCTGGATCTAACGCTATGGGCGGAACATCAGGTTCAAATGAAAAAGTGCAGGCTACAGCCGGAATCGCAGACAAAAAAACGTTCACAGATAAAGCAGAAGGCATTCTCAAAGAAGGCGGAATAGATGGAGAAGGATCATTTCACTTAGAGCGTCCAGGTGGCATATCACAAAACGTATATCTGACTTCAAGTACCGTTGATCTTTCAACCTATATCGGGAAAAAGGTACGTGTTTGGGGAAAAACATTTAGTGGTGAAAAAGCGGGCTGGCTGATGGATGTAGGTTATGTTGAAGTTCTACAATAATTGCTGAGTCTCATGATTATATTTGATAAAGTAACAAAAAAATACCCGTATGGTAATATCGCCCTTGATGAGGTTTCATTTGAGGTAGCAGATAATGAGTTTGTATTTCTTGTGGGTCCTTCAGGTGCAGGCAAAACAACTATTCTTAAATTGCTTCTTCGTGAATATGCACCTAATTCGGGCCATATAACAGTTAACGACACAGATATTGCTTCTAAAAAGTTCCATTCAATTCCTCAGTATCGTCAGCGTATTGGAGTCGTATTTCAGGATTTTAAAATATTGCAGGACAAGAACGTATTTGAAAACATAGCATTAAGTCTCAAAATTACAGGACATGATGATAGACATATTAAAGAAGAGGTACATAAAACACTGGATCTTGTTTCACTGTCTCATAAAGTAAATATGTTCCCTTCACAGTTATCCGCAGGCGAACTACAGCGGGTAGCAATAGCCCGCGCGGTAATTGGTGATCGTGATATTATCCTTGCAGACGAACCTACAGGTAATCTGGATCCTAAAACTACCTGGGAAATCATGAGAATATTTAAAA
>CAYXCP010000122.1:0-4155 GCA_964463455.1 uncultured Gammaproteobacteria bacterium | reverse complement strand
CCATGAGTTGCTGCGCCGCGCCAATGCCGCCTGTAGTTGCGAGTGCTTTGAGTTGATACAGCCCTGTGCTCTGCATGATAGGGAGCAACGTGTTCTTTGCGAAGTTACCCGCTCCGATGAGTCCAACACGGATATTTCCTTTTACGGTTTTCTTTATCTTGTTCGTGATTACCGTCGCCCATTTTTCTTCGCGTTTCGGATATTGAAGTAGTACACCGATATACTTCTCGTGATTGGAGTTCGTCGTGATCATCTCATATGCTTTTGCCGCTTTCTCAAAAGGAATCACATGGGTAATGAGGTCAGTGAAATCTGCACGATGTTCGCTAACCAATGGGACAAATTCCTCCACGTTGCGTCCTTCCGTGAAGCGAACATAACCGATGGGATAGTCAACACCTTTTTCCTCGTAGGTGGAGTCATAGCGACCGGGTCCATATGAACGGGCAATAGTAAAGGTCAATTCACGCTCATAATATGGACGGCGGTCAATGTTCATCTGCGTAACGCCGATCATGCAAATAACTCCTCTGTCACGGGTGATAGCGGCCGCTAAATCCATTGGTGCGTTAGAGTTTGTGGCAGCGGTAATGATAACTTTGTCCACTCCGTGCCCTTTAGTCAAAGACTTGGTGATATCTGCGGCATTTTCATCGTTAGAATTAATAAAGGCTTTCAGATGTGTGCCGAGGAGCGTCTTGTCAACGATGTCAAAGGCGATAACGTCACACCCGTAGGCATTTAGAATTCGAGCTGTGATATGTCCCACAAGGCCAAGTCCAATAACAGCCACAGTCTCACCCGGCACGACATTTGCCTGATGGATGCCCTGCAGGGCGATTCCGCCCAGAGCACACATGGAATACTGGCGGAAGTCTGCAATTCCTTCAGGAAGCTTAGCAACGAGGTTTCTATTGACCCGGTTTACCTCAGCGTGGTAAGCCTGTCCTACCATGGCCACGCGATCACCAACAGCAATATCCGTTATACCGCGCCCACAGGCAGTCACAATGCCAACGCCGGAATAACCCATAGGCATCGGTTCGGCAAGGCGGGTAAAAGCTGCATCCAAGGTAGTCAAAACTCCGTCGGTTGACATTTTTTCGATGACCTTTCGCGCCTGATCGGGGCGTTCCAGTACCTTTTGAACAAGATTCTTACCGCCGAAGGATGTCAAGCCCCGTTCGGTACCGGCACTTACGATGGAGTATTCTGTTTCTACGATTACATAGTTGTCTTTCACCGTCGGCGCAGGTGTTTCTATCAATTTTACCGAACCATCGTTCACCATCAAAAAAAGCTGTTTCATGTTATCACCCCTTATTGCCGTTCCAAAATATCTGCAATCCGCTTGCTGGCAAAACCATCACCATATGGATTGCAAGCATGGCTCATTTTCTCATACTCGTCTTTACTTTCAAGCAGAAGTTTAAAGTTCTCGTAAATCACCTGTTCCTCCGTGCCAACCAGCCTCAACGTTCCTGCACTAATTCCTTCCGGACGCTCCGTGGTATCCCGCATGACCAGTACGGGCTTGCCGAGAGATGGCGCTTCTTCTTGTATTCCGCCGCTGTCGGTGAGTATCATATAGCTGTGCGCGAGAAAGTTGTGGAAGTCGAGCACGTCGAGAGGTTCGATGATATGGATGCGGTCACAGCCACCAAGTTCTTCTTCCGCCGTCTGCCGCACCAGCGGATTCATGTGGATGGGATAGATTGCCTTGACATCGGGGTGCTCGTCAAAAATGCGACGGATAGCTCGGAACATTTGGTGCATGGGTTCACCGAGATTTTCGCGGCGGTGAGCCGTTATGATGATAAGGCGGCTTCCAGCTGCCCAATCCAATTCAGGGTGAGAGTAATCCGCACGGACAGTAGTTTTCAATGCATCTATAGCAGTGTTGCCGGTAACAAACACTGTCTCAGGCTTCTTGCCTTCACGGAGCAGGTTGTTCTTGGACAACTCCGTTGGGGCAAAATTATACTGCGAAATAATACCCACCGCCTGCCGATTGAACTCCTCAGGGTAAGGCGAGTAGATGTTGTATGTACGCAGTCCGGCTTCCACATGCCCGACAGGTATCTGCAAATAAAAACAGGCTAGTGCGGTCACAAAGGTGGTCGATGTGTCACCGTGAACGAGAACCACGTCGGGCTTGACTTCCTCCAACACGGACTTAATGCGTTCCAATATGCTCGTCGTGATATCAAACAAGGTCTGTTTATCCTTCATAATGGAGAGGTCGTAATCAGGCATAACGCCGAATACCTCCAGCACCTGGTCGAGCATCTGCCTGTGCTGACCGCTGACGCAGACGAAGGTTTCTATACCTGGTCTGGTTTTCAACTCGTTCACCAGCGGACACATTTTGATTGCTTCCGGACGTGTTCCGAAGACAATCATGACCTTTTTCATCTATTACCTCATTTCTAGTTACTGTTACCGAATATAGGTTCCCAGTTGATTATCTCCGCGTACATAACCGCACCGGCCTTCGTCAGATGCCAACAGTCCTGACTTATGAATTTGCCTTCCGGCGTAAAAACCGGTACTGTGCCATCTGCATTTTGAACCATTTCGATAAAATTGATGTAGTTATTTCCCCATGATAATAGCAGTTCATTGTTCAATAAAATAATACTTTCGGGAACACTTACTGTCATATCCAGATAACCCGATCTAAATCGCTGCGAATATATTATTCCATTGTTTTCACCGAATCTCTTTGTGCCGATCCCATATACATTTTCTGGATTATTAATATTATTCCATAGATAATCAGGCACATTCTCTTTTGTCAAACCTTGCGAGAAAACAAAAGTAGCCTCTTTAATGATCGGAATCAAATCCTCTTTCCATGAATACGAATAGGATATATTCACATGACTTCCGAATTCTGACTCTAAAATAACATTCGCACAGTCTCTCGCATAACTGTTACCAACAATCAAAACATTTAATTTTCCATTATTTTCAAATGACTTGTTCTCATACTGCCATATCCTGTGATTGTACTGTGCATGCATTCCTCGTGTAACATTTTCTGTTGCAATATCGAGTTCAGGTACATCTCTGACAACGCCAGCGCGTAAATATATAACTCCAGCAGCACCGGAAATCAACGCGGTGGAAACCAAAATAACTACGATCGAGCTTACAAACTGCTTTTTCAAGATACTGCCCAACCGTATTTCAACAAAAAGATAAGAGAAAGCCGAAACAGCCGCTACAACTGAGAAGTAAATCGCTGTACTGAGAACAGTAAAATTTGTGGTAACAGTATATCTGGTAAATGCAAGAAAGATCTGATGCCAGATATAGATACTAAAACTAGCTTTACCGACTACTGTAGCAATTTTACCGGAGGTTATCAGGCGGTATAGTTTACTGTGATGGGTACAGAGTACTGCGCCTACGGCGCAGCCTACAACTAAAAGTAGTCTTACGGTGCTCGGAATAAAGTTAATCGGCAAGAACAAAGCGACTGCAAGAATCGGAAGCGCCGCCTGTAAAGATTTACCCCCCCCCGTATTGTCTGTCCGTTTTAAATTAATATACGCTACCAGACATCCTAAAGACAATTCAAAAAATCTGAACGGCAGCATGTAAAATTTAATGTTGCTATTGAATGCGGGAAGTAAATATGCGCCCATCGAAAGAACAGTTGTTGCTGTGAGCATGATAAACATAGCAGATGTTCTTTTTTCTGCCTTGACCGCCTTTACGATAATTTTATAAAGCAAAAGGAACACTATATAAAACTGAACCAGAATACCGAGATACCAAGTGTGCATGAGCGGTTTCAGTTCGTTCACTACTTCCCAGTAGTTACCCGTTGTGATGTATGAAAGTATATTGTTTGCCGAGAGATTAGTGGCTACAACAGACTGAGACAAATTCTCATAATCATCGGGAAGCATAGTAAAGAAACCAAGAACTAGGCAAAAAGCGCAGGCAATCAAAACTAACGGATACAAGCGTAACAATCTGTAACATAATTCTCGAAAATAGGAAAAATTTTTAGTGTTACGTTTCATAAGACTGTTCATAAACAGATATCCGCTAACAACTAGGAAGATATCAACACCGAGATAGCCATAAGCCGCAAATCCCATGTGATACCAAACAACAGCAATTATCGCCATTGCTTTCAAT
>CAYXCP010000121.1:0-4167 GCA_964463455.1 uncultured Gammaproteobacteria bacterium | reverse complement strand
AACTCGATGGGCATCTCAAAGGGGCAGGAACAAGCGTACGAGCCGTTTCATATACGGAAGTGATAAAAACAGGTGAAGTTATAGCTGAACTCGGTTCAAAAAAAGAACTGGAGGAAAATGAACAGATGTTTGCATGGGCAATGGCTAAAAACGTGTTCAAACGCGCCATGGACGAATACAGAAAAAGCAAAAGCACATCAACTAAAAGTGCAGATCTATTGGCACGTGCCGAGGCTGCTTCTATGATCGTTGATGGAATAGAAGAAAAACGTATAGCAGAAGAGATAAAACAGACCCCGTGGCAGGGAATAGTAGATTTTTTGGCTGTAACCTTCTCACATTCTGAAAGCGCTGCAAGTATGGCCGCGTGATACTAATGATGATCTTCCTATCTGGGGCTTCTTAACTGTCCTTTACGCGCATAAAAATATCTCTATAATACGGATAGCGTCATGTCTTTGGTATAAGAGAGGAGAAGGCAATGCGAAAGAAGTTTGATCCCAATGGGAAGCACTATCCGCAGCGGGCGCATCCGCGCTCTATCAATCACCCGTGGAGGGCTTCTGACACTGGCCAGATTGGCGCGGTGGAAGTAGGTAAGTGTCAGACCTGTGGAGCTGCGATCAAGCAGCGGCCTAAATGTGCACCATTTCGCACGTGTACATGTAAACGCTGATTGATATCGGACAAATTTTATCTGTAGGTGTGTTCTGGATCAGCCAGACGCACCTACACCATTCTGTAAAGATTAGTCTAAACAAGAAGAAGGAGTAATCCCACAGTCACACCAATCACTCCTATCATTTTCCGTTTTGAAAACTCATCTTTAAAAAGTAATATAGCGCAGATGGTCACTGCGGATATTGATGATGCATTAATTGCATTAACATAACCGACGTTTGGGGCCTGGTTGATTGCCATAAACTGAAAAAGATTAAAGCCTATTGAGCATATCCCAATGAGCAATAATATACCTTTATTTTCTATAACTCCCCTAAACGCTATTTTCTTTTTCATCATTTCAACGATTATGCAGATAGTCACGATAAGATAGATATAGGTGAGAAAGATATAGATATTTACGCCATGAGTAAAAACATATTTAGAAGTGAGCGAGAGCATTCCCCAGCAGAAAAAAGCAGCCATCGAAAGAGGAAGCCACGACTTGTCTACAACTTTTTTTACCCCTCTCTGCGAGAGCATTATGAGCGCTGAAAAGCCAACAATAAGCAGGATTGCAATCGTTTTTTTAACTGTTAGTTCCGCATGAAACAATAAAACAGAAACAAGTGTCGTAAAAACTACATAACTTTTTGAAATAACCAAACTATAACCGGGGTTTGGTGCCTTTTGAATACTAATAAGTGATGATACATTGCCGATATAACTGAATAAAATACCCGCACCAATAATAATGGCAACCATATTTAATGGAATTATAAAATTCTGGTGCGTAGTAATTGCAAGAATGAGGAACATGATAAGAGGGATCGCAAACATTGCGAGGTTGTTATATTGTGAAGGCATGTTTCGAAGCGACGATTTACGAACAGCAAGATACAATGCGACGGAGGAAACGAACATGATAAGGCTTGAGAGTATCCAGTTCATGAGCTGATTATAGCAGAATCGTGTAATAAGCGGGATGGCGGCATCTGCCGCCATCCCACTGCTTGTCAACCCCGGGAGTTGACTGGACTGCTAGAACAATATTCTTATGTAAGAAGTATTCAATAATCCCTTTATGCAAAGTGATATATCACGACCAGAACAGCGATGAGAAAGACGAATAATACGGCCATTTGTTTTAGTTTCTGCCGGACGGAAGCATCGATACCTATATCTTTTTTTCCTCTATCTCTTACAGCGACAATACCTACGACCAGGAGGATCACTCCGATGAGGAATCCCTGCATTACGGCATATGCTTCTACGCCAAACAGTACAGCACGGAGGAACGGGTTAACGTACGTGTTGGTATCATTTGCACAGAACAGGATAGGAAATGGGATTTCTCTACCCGGCATATAGGTTCCGCATTTCTGCCAGAAGGGTAACGTATACTGTTGGTTTGATGGGGGAAAGTATTCACTAGCAGGGCTGTATCCAAATGTTTTAAATGTCACCAATTCTACTATGAATGCGACTAGCATAACGGCTTGTATAAATCCAAAGAAATAAACAAAGGGGTGTTTACGGATATATTTTTCACACGCAAATTTCTTTTTGCTAGGATTTGCCATTACTATTTAGTATACATTTGAGATTATGTATTTACACCAACAGTAACAGTAGTCCGATCGTTACACCTAGCACTCCAATAAGTTTGCGCTTTGAAAATTCATCTTTAAAAAGTAGAATGGCACATATTGTAACTGCCGAGATCGAGGAGGCGTTAATAGCATTTACATAACCGACATTTGGAGCCTGACTGATAGCCATAAACTGAAACAGGTTAAAACCGATAGAACACATACCAATAAGTGATAACATGCTTTTTTTTATAAGGCCATTAAATCCTATCTTTTTCTTAAACATTTCGACAACAATACATATTGTTACAACAAGATAAATCAGAGGAAAGAAGAGCATTCATTACAAGCATACACACCTTGTGTGCATAATTTGGAGCTTTGTCACAGTATTTCTCGCATTTCAGATATACAATATTTCTATGTACGATCATCATATCCACAAACCAATGCCATTTACTGTCATCTCACTGATGGTGGCTGCCATTCTTATGGTAGTAATGCTTCAGGGTGTACAGCTTGCGAAGGGTACGGTTGCTGGTACTTCCACAACATATACGAAATAATAGGGAGATACTTTTATATAGTAAAGTAATCCTGTAGTATTCATTTTTGTAATGCTCTACTTAGTTGGTCAATATAGTACCTATAGCATGTATACATATCCTTAAGTGTATTGTATTTTTATGAAAGATAGTGAAGGTACCGGACATGAGCCCGGCACCTTCGAATTGCTGTGATGCTATGCACTAGCGTGGGCGCCCCGCGCGCCGTACAGCCTTGTACAGGCCCCACAGGATGAGAAGCACAATCTCGATCAGTGTCAGAATGGTTACGAGCCGTGCTTGCTCTATCCCATTCTGCATGAGATCAAGATATGTTAGATACACGACAGCCGCCTGGCATCCTAAAGCGATCAGTGTTTCCAGAATGATGCTGCCGCGTGACTCTTTTGGCTGGTTTCGATCTCCGGCCATAAGCAACCTCCTTTTCTACTGGCTTCTCCAATGAAGGAAAAGCACAATGAATGCAGACCATAATGGTCCGTATACAAATAACCCCATTACTTCTCTCTGAAGTGTAGACCACGTTGCAAAATACCGGTGAAGATCGCTAAAATCGCGAAACATCACAAATGCAAGGATAAGAAGCATACCTTCAAGTAGCTCTATCCATGCTTTTCCAATACGTGGCCCGAAAAACGGTTTTTTTCGGGGCGGCTTACGTTCGCCAGGGCGTGCACCATTACTTTTTTCCATTACTTACTCCTTTTGCTAGTACTGTGCCACTCAGGGTGAATTATACACATTTTTGGAGTATAAAACAACACTATGGGTTAATATGGTGTGGCGCCGGCATGCTCACGCATAGCCTGATTTGAAGCGGATAATCTGCGAGAGAAGGTGTCGTATAATCTGGGATTAACGATGATGTCGGGGGTGACGGAGGTGGCATAAATTTTTTTTGCATGGTCACTTATATTAAGCATATGTCTGCCAAAAAGTGCAGCCATAAGTTTTTTATGTGGCTCATCTCTTTCCGCTTTTCCCAATTTATATAAACTAAACATTGCACCAACTTCACCGATTATTTCCTGAGCAGTAACTTCATCACACAAAAAAGTAAGCATACGTCGATAATCTTCTACTGTATGTGGTGAAAGAAGACCTTCCTGATAATCGCGCACAAGGGTAACCATGAGGTGCGTTCGGAACCGTAACATCTGTACGTCGCGACTTTCCTTTGCCCCTACAGCAGAAGGAGCATTCTCATAATTAAGAACATAAGAATCGGTGAGGCCCATCAGCATAGTAACCACATCGGGGTATCGATCAAATACACCTGCCTCCATGTCTGCCGCATACTTTGCAAAAGCTTCGATACTCATCCCATCGAGTTTATCGATTTCGCTGAG
>CAYXCP010000120.1:0-4169 GCA_964463455.1 uncultured Gammaproteobacteria bacterium | reverse complement strand
CGAGGTCGGGATTAATCTGAAACATAGAATATATTATACAGTGAGTTATAAAAGGTAGTGAATGAAGGAATATATTCCAGGGCGACATATTGTCGCCCTGGAACTTTGCAGTTTGAGAAACTGCTAATTGCGAGCCGCGTTTTTTGGCAAGCGCTGCCGGGAAAAGAGGACGATGATGATGCCCAATACGTTCACAACTGGCAGGAGGCCCATAATAAAGCCGAGTATGAACGCCGGCGTCTTGTTGGTGCCTTCTTTTTTGAAGGCCGACAAGAGGGCCAGCACCAGCGCGAGAACCACATCGACGAGTATTGGATTCATGTCAAACTCCTTTTACTATGTTACGACGTATGTATATTATACATACATATCCTATAAAAAACAAATTATTTTCGCAATTTCATCCGGATAATGCCGGTGATGAGTAGGTAAATTAATGAGATTCCCAGGATGACAAACGATACTCTAAAAGCAAGCTTATAATAAAATGGCATCACATTTAATGATCCTGCATAGACCTGCTGATTCATGATCGATACATCAATTGTGGCTTTTTGTTTGATGTTCACAGGGTTACTTTTCAGCTCGAGTGGTATCTCTTTTTTTTCAAACGGAGCTAAGGTCGCTATTGTGTAATTCGTAAGTGAACTTGTTATATGATCTACTTTCACTTGAATAGGAGTGTTATATAAGTAGACATTGCTGCTGTTTACGACGATAAGTTTTGTTTTATACGTTTCGCGATCAGTAATTTCAGGAGGTAAATTAAATGGCACTATCGATATATGAGTTACCTCGCTTGGAACTGCTGCAGATGGCCTTACCATAACATCTTTGGTATTCTCCGTTTTGTACATTCCTGCAGGCAACGGATATGAATCATCCTTACCGTGAATCGCGAACGTAATATGGTTTAGATCAAATGATCCAAAATAATCGATGCCCGAAGTATTTTCCCAGGTAGGATCAACCTGTATCCATGTACCCGACTTTGTGTCATAGTACTGCGGCCAGGCATGCAATACATCAGAAACAAGAGAAAGCGGTCGGAGCTGTGTATCCTGTGATACTCCATAGCCTTCAATTTCGCGCGCATGTATACCCTTTTCACGCGCGAGCGCGACAAATGCATCTGTAAATTCAGAACAAACAGCTTGATCTGGTGCAGCAAGTGCTGCCTGTGCGCCCATGCGTTTGGTGTTGGCATTCAACTTTGCGTAGTTATATCTGAATGTTGAAGTTACATATTTGTACATATCCTGAACCGTTTTCAGGTTAGCGTATTTTTCAGGATTTGGCACTGTCCAGTATTTTGTCTGGGTGAGAAGTACATTTTTCTGGACTTCAAATTGATTCTGAGACCAGGCGCGCACTTCCTCACGCGGTTTCGTAAATAACGAGATCGTGCCATCATATACCACCGTTAAGTTTTGCTTAGGTTTGAGTACATACCGGCCCATAAAATTTCCGTCTTCGTCTGTATATACCAGATCGGGTTGCGGATTAATGGTTTTCACATAGCCTCTCTGGTATTCGGTTTCCGGCGGGAAAGCTACATCGGCATAAACGGGAATCACTTTAGGGTTTGTTAAGTGATACTGAAGACTTACATCGTAGTACTGATCATTGCCGAATACGGCATAGATCGTTCGGGTTGTCGGGTTAACCCATGTGATATCATTGCCGTGAATGGATTCAGGACGTGGTTTTGATATCGATAATTTCTTCGTTGAGTTTGGAGGGAGGTGCACGACGATGTTATATGTCGTGCGTGTTTTGTCTTCTATTGTCGGCAAAAAGACTTCCCAGATATTACCGTTTATTTTAAATAGATTGGACTGGTCAAATTCGAGGTGGAATGAATTTGTTGTATTTTTCCCGATGTCCGGATTATTAAAATGCATTTCAATTTTAATACGGGTGTCATCGGTTGTGACTTTAGGTACTACTTCTCCCTTATTATCCCGAGCTACTAAATTGCTTATGACAAACGATTTAGGAAAAGCGAGAGCGATCTTGTCTACATAATACTCTGTTTTGAGATTGGTGAGCTTTATATCGAATTTAACGCGTGAATCGAGTGCAGTTTGATTTTCATTGAGTGAATATTCGACATTATAATCAGTTTTAAAATTAGCATCTTCGGCATGGACAGGCATAACAAAGCAGGATATAAAAAGAAGAATAAAAGAAATTCGTTTTATCAGAGAGTACATGTAATGATTATATACAAAATAAGAAGGTAAGAATAGGTCCTGTACCGATCGAGCTGAGCTCGACCAGTACAGGACAGGTTGAATGCTTATTGCTGCTGCGACGTGGTGCCGGACAGAATCACAGCACTGATCAACAACAGGACAAAGCCCATCCCTCCCTGAAGGATAGGCGTCGGGCTGGCCACCGAAGTGACCATGATTGCTATAGCAATCAATGCGACGATGACGCCCGCAGTCTTCCTGCCGCGTCGCTGCGGCTTGTCAGGACGAAAATTACGTTTCATTGGTATCCTTTCATGCGGTTAGCGACGACCAATCCCCCGGCGCCCGCGACTAATGTTAAAACACCCGTGCCCACAGTGCTCACCACTGTAGGGACCGATGCCAAAGCCACGAACACTGTCAGGAGCCCGACTGCGATAACAATCCAGGACACTATAGTCAACAGTCTCTTCATCTTGATGCCCTTCAGCTAGGTCCGGCGACGGCCGGAAAGTCCGATCAGGAATAGTGCTCCCGCGAGAATGATCCCACCCCCAGATCCTACATGCGTTACCAGTGACAGTGTACCTAATAGCACACATGCCACCCCGATCATTCCCCAAGGGATTCGCATAGATTCTTCCTCCTATCTGCGTGTTAATGTTAAACAGCCAAAACCAGCCACGAGGCCGATAACACCAATAACCGGCAGGTGTAAATAGAAGCATGTGGCAGCTCCCACAAGAACGACAATACCGAGGACTTTCATAGATCCCTCCATAAAAACATTCCTATAGAATTATACCAAATACATATTTAATACGCAAAAACGAAGGTAGTGAAGTAATACGTAAAAGTAATCCCTGTACCAGTCGCTGTGCAAAGCCAGGCTTCCGGTACAGGGTTGAAATGTATCGACTGCAAGTCACTTTGTTTTGTCTTTCCCGCGCTTTACGGGACGTGTGGCCTTGTATCGCTGATAAACGAACGAACACAGAAACAGGAAGATGCCGGAGAAAATGATTCCTCAACCTTCCTTTGACAGACGGTCGAAAAATACGCTTACACTACCGGCCACCATCATGAGAAAGGACAGAGAGCGTGTGTAGTACTTTTTGGTGAACATAGAGAACCTGCCTTCTTACCTATTGATCAATCGAGGACCGAGCATACTCACAAGGGCACCACCGACAATGAGTCCTGCTCCCAGGTATCCCACCTGGTGATTCATACGTTCCCACACGAATGCAGGAACACCCGCAGCCAGGATAGTGCAGCCAATCCGGTAGATCATGATGTGCTCCTTACCTCATGTGCTTCTGCAGGTATTTACCCGTATGCGATTGTTCAACAGAAAGTATTCCTTCTGTAGGTCCCTGATATACTACGGTCCCTCCCTTGTCTCCTCCTTCAGGTCCCATGTCAATAATATATTGACTGTTTTTGATAACATCAAGATTATGTTCAATAACGATAACTGTATTACCCTTTGCGACAAGTTGATAGAGAGCATTTAATAACTTCTGAATATCATAGAAGTGAAGACCGGTAGTAGGCTCGTCTAGAACATACACTGTCTTGCCTGTTTCCCGTCGTGCCAGTTCATTTACTAGTTTCATGCGCTGCGCTTCTCCTCCGGAAAACGTAGGGGCAGGTTGTCCGAGTTCGACATACCCAAGTCCGACATCCTGGAGAAGTGCAAGTTTCGTGTGAATATGCGCATGGTTTCGGAAGAAGTCTACAGCCTCATCGACCGTCATCTTCAGTACATCATAAATTGTTTTTCCTTTATACGTTACTTCAAGGGTTTCTCTGTTGTATCGCTTCCCTTCACAGACATCGCAGGTTACATAGACATCGGGTAAAAACTGCATTTCGATCTTAATTACGCCCGCTCCCTGACACTTTTCGCATCGACCGCCTTTTAAGTTAAAGGAAAATCTTCCTTTTGCAAACCCTCGTGCTTTGGCT
>CAYXCP010000119.1:3070-4212 GCA_964463455.1 uncultured Gammaproteobacteria bacterium | reverse complement strand
TGATTCAGGATCGTGGCGATGTAAATAGGCGCGGGGCGGGTAAACTAGATTTTCAGTACAAAGAAGTGCATGTAAGTGACGCTGTAAGCACTGCATTGTCACGACTGCAGTTTGAACATCCTGGTCGGAATATTTCGTATCTAAACAAAACAACGCAAAAAACGGACTTAGTAATTGGAGACAGTGAAAGACTTATCTCTCTTTATTATCAGCTCATAGAGAACGCGGTAAAGTACTCAAATAAGTCTGATCTGATTGCGATAAGTGTGGTATTCAAAAAACCATATGTTGTTTTTACTGTTAAAGATAAAGGAAAAGGTATAAGTAAAAAGGATATACCTCATATTTTTAAAGGCTTTTTTAAAGGAGCTGGCAATGTGAAAGAAGGACTGGGTGTTGGTCTTATGTTTGTAAAATATATAACTGAAAAACATAAAGGCGTTATCAGGATAAGCTCTGCAGTAAATAAAGGGACAACCGTAGGTGTTATGTTACCAGCAATATATAAAGATGTTACTCCTTGATGGTGTAGCCAAATCCACGCGCAGATTGAAGGAGTTTTTTATCGTAATCATGATCTATTTTCTTTCGCAGATAGCCCATATATACATCGACAACACGTGTTTCAATTTCGAATGAAGAAGGCCAGATGCGGTTTAATATCATATCTCGAGTCAGTATACGGCCTTTATTATTCATCAGATACTGCAATAGTTTAAATTCTTGTGGAGTCAGTTTAATAAGCTTTCCTGCACGCTTTACTTCAAGTGTATGGGTATCAAGCTCAAGATCTGATACTTTCAATAATGAACTTCCGGTACCTCGGTCGCGAAGTCTTGCTTGCACGCGTGCGAGTAGCTCGTCGCCTACAAATGGTTTTGTCATATAGTCATCTGCTCCCATATTGAGGCCATGTACGATATCACGTACACTATCTTTGGCGGTCAGAATGATTACAGGTAGCTCAGGGTAACTTTTTCTGACTTCCATACAGACAGATTCTCCACTTATACCAGGTAAACCAAGGTCAAGTATGATCAGGTCAGGTGGGTTTTTTTTGACATAATGAAGCGCGGCCATACCCTCTGAAACGATATGTACTGAATAGCCCGAGTCGAGAAGTATTTCTTTCAGATATTGTT
>CAYXCP010000119.1:0-3060 GCA_964463455.1 uncultured Gammaproteobacteria bacterium | reverse complement strand
CATTGCAACCAACAGCTACTGCTTCGTACCAGATCTACGACAAGAATGTTTCTTAGCATACCTTATTATATCAGGCAGTGACAAGCCTCACAACTCTACTTCACAGTCACACTTTTTGCTATATTTCTAGGCTTATCAACGTTATTTCCAAGTAACGTAGCCAGATAATATGCAAGAAGTTGAAGTGGAATAAGGTTCATGATAGCGCTTGTGTCACCTGTATCGGGTACGGGTATGTGATAGTCAAAATTCTTATGGCTAAGCGGAGAGATAGCTATTACTTCTGCTCCTCGCAATCGTACCTCATCGACAGCATACATCACATCAGCCTGTGCCTTATCATTGGATATAACCGCAACAACACTGGTTCCTGGCTCCATAAGAGTAATTACATAATGTTTGAGATCACCAGAAGGGAGTGCGTGACCATGTTTATACGTAGCTTCTATTATATTCACCATACCTTCACGAATGATATGAAAATTCTGATATTTAGCAAGGAGAAACACATCATGTTTTGGCATGAGAATCTTTGCTATATCTTTGAGTTTTATATGTGTTTGTTCATTCTTTAGATATTCGTCAATGGTGACAGCCAGTTTTTTGAGCTCATCACGTCCTTCTGCACCCTTTCCGATTATGGTTTTTGCCAATAGATATCCAAAAGCAACTTGAGCATCAAATGTTTTTGTTGACATCACACATATCTCCGGACCGGACTCGGACATAAACACAAAGTCCGACATTCGTGAAATCATTGATCCAGGCATATTTACAAAAGATGCGATATGGACGCCCTTTTTTTTGGCTACCTCCAATACTTCCAGTACATCAGCGGTCTCACCACTTTGTGAGATAACGATAATGAGATCATCTTTAGAAAACAGATCCATATATTCAATTGCATCAGCTCCAATAAGGCTTACTGCCTTTATATGACCTATACTACGCAGGTAAAAAGCAACTTGCGCAGCAGCAACACCAGCACCACCTGAGCCAATTGTATATACATTTTTAGACTGTTTGACAGCGGTCGCTAGATCTTCATAACGTGCAGCATCCTGTTTAATGAGTTGATTTAAAACGAAAGGCGCCTCATTAATTTCCTTGAGCATAAAGTGATCATATCCTTCTTTGTCTACTTTCATATGGGTGAAACCTATAGCAACAGGTTTAAAGGGGATTTCTTCGCCAGTCTTAATATCATAGATATGCAATGTGTTATCAAGAGTGACCATCTGGCCATTATCTACAACAATCATTTCAGGCGCAAGTTCTGCAAACGAAAGAGTATCTGAAGATAGAAATATTTCATCCGTTTTGGCATTTATACCAATAACTAACGGTGATCCATTTCGAGCTGCAATTATTTCACTCTTTTTTGTAAGCAGGATAATAGTATTTCTTCCTTTAAGATCTGCAAAAGCCATTTGGACTGCTTTTTTGAGATCTTTCGTGACACGTAATTTATCTTCTATAAGACGAACTATTACTTCTGTATCTGTCTCGCTGATAAACGCATAGCCTTTTGTTATGAGTTCATCTTTTAATTCCTGATAATTTTCAACTATCCCGTTCTGAGCAAGCGCAAATGATTTATCAGTAGAATAATGCGGGTGAGCGTTTACCGTTGTAACTTTGCCTGTTGTCGCCCAACGAGTATGAGCTATTGAGATAGTACTTGCAGGTAAATCTAGATGTTCAATTTCACTTATTTTTCCAGCTTTTTTAACAACTGTTACTTCGCTATTATTGCAAACGGCAACACCCCACGAATCGTATCCACGATAATCAAGTCTCTTCAATCCTTCAATCGCAATTTGACCAGCACTGTTTTTTGGGCCACGATAAGCAAAAATTCCACACATAGGAGATTCATATAAATGAATAATATGTCTTTAGGGAGGTATAGTTGTGCTGCAGTGCTTTTATCTACCTGGTTACCCTGGTAATTTGTACAGTGCATTAAGGCTTACAACAAGCCTGAGGGTTTCCGCAGATACTTCATCAAGGTATGAGCTATTAGTTTTAGCCATTTTCATTTATTCAGGAGCTAACTAACCTATGCGGCAGATCGCCACTTAAGTTACTGATCTGGTACCAAGCTCCTATCATAAATGAAAAGGCACAAACCTAATAGTTCTATCTTAAATGAGTTCGATTTCAAATGTCATAGACAATTGACCCTCTCCTCGTAATCCCATCTGGCTCGGCCAGGCGGGGCCACACGCTCAATAGATTTATAGGTTCACCTTCTTTATAAGACCACTTACATTGTAATGATAATCCAAATTAAAGTCAAATTGTATATAATATACACATGTTAAACTGGTTTCTTACATTTAACTGGTATGGCTTTAATTGGATAGACGTTGTTTTTATCTGCATAGTTCTTTATTTTGCCGCTTCAAGTCACGGCTTTTTTGAAACTCTTTTTGAGATAGTTAGTTTTCTAGCTTCCATAGTTACGGCATATCGATGGTACGATCAGTTAAGTGTATTTGTAGTAAAGCAGTTTGCAATTACTTCAGGAATTGCTCATGTTGCTGCATTCTTTTTTATATGGTTTATTATAGAGACATTTTTATACACCTCATTTACACTAATCTTCGCTCCTTACTTAAAGGGGTTGCGCGCTAATGTAGTAAATCGCATTTGCGGTTATTTTGCTGGTGCAGTGCATGCTTGCTTGATCTCGTTTTTTATCATCAGCATGATTTTTGCGTTTCCTGTTCGTGGGTGGGTAAAACAGGATATTCTCCTCTCAAAAACAGGTCCTTACTTTGTAAATCTTTCATCACAGGTTGAATATCTGGTGAAAAATGTATTTGGAGGAGCGTTACAGGAGTCGATGAATTTTCTGACCGTTAAGCCAAAGTCAGGAGAAACAATCGATCTGGGAGTGAAAGTGTCGGAATCTGACTTGAGGACCGATACAGAGTCAGAACAGATAATGTTGCGTTCTGTAAATAAAGAGCGCACAGGTCGGGGAATCTCTGCCTTAAAAATGGATACAAATCTGACAATCCTTGCACGTGATTATGCTACAGAAATGTTTGT
>CAYXCP010000118.1:0-4256 GCA_964463455.1 uncultured Gammaproteobacteria bacterium | reverse complement strand
TGCTGTGGGGCACCGACTGGCCGCACCCCAACCTCAAGGACCACATGCCCGACGACGGCCTGCTGGTGGACTTCATTCCGCACATTGCGCCCACGGCCGAGCTGCAGAAGAAATTGCTGGTAGACAACCCGATGCGCCTGTACTGGCCGGAAGAAAAGCAGTGATTTTTCTGTCATCCCGGGCTTGACCCGGGATCCAGGATATTATAAATAATGCGTACTGGATTCCGGATCATGTTTAGTCTTGTCCGGAATGACAATGCACACCAAATAACAAATGACAACCAAACAATCAATAATAAATGCCATTAATATGCTGCGTCAGCGGCCTAATATGAATCGTCAGGTTCTGAATCAGCTCGAACAGCGAGTGAATATGGATCCTCGCCTCACGCGCGATGAAGGATCTACAGATCATTTCTGTTCGTTTCTTCTTCCCGTTAACCGTGAAACAAAAAGTGTCTATTTAGGCGATCATAAGAAAG
Organism: uncultured Gammaproteobacteria bacterium; assembly: GCA_964463455.1. Classification (GTDB taxonomy): domain Bacteria; phylum Patescibacteriota; class Microgenomatia; order UBA1406; family GWC2-37-13; genus JBDKFK01. The sequence goes on along the minus strand of CAYXCP010000118.1, from coordinate 3,772 downwards.
CGGGCAGTTGGATTCCTCCAGGTGGACATATTGATAAAGATGAAACGATCACTCAGGCAGTCATTCGTGAAATGCAGGAAGAATTAGACGAAAAAATAAATGAATTCAATATTGAGCTTTTTGACGTAAGTATTATTGAAGTGAATCATCCGGGCAAATGTACCATCCATAACGATTTCTGGAATCTGATTTATACGGAGAAAAAAGAGTTTAAGTATGATAAAAAAGAATTTAAGGATGCAAAATGGTTTTATATTGATGATGCGATAAAACAGATGACAAATGAAGTGTATCTGCCGGTCATGCACAAAGTCAGAGCGTACTTGCGCAGTGAAAACGGCGGTTAAGCTCATCCACACAGTCGGTCACCCCGTAATCGAGGGGTGAAGGAAGCTCGGTCAGCGGGAACCACTTAAGATCATCAAACTTCTCAGGTTCTTTATTTTCTACTTTGGACTCATCGACCGTTGTGAGGTACATGTGCACAATCCAGTGTTTGCCTCTTTCCGGTTCAACCTGTTCGTGTATATAGAGCAATGGGCCTACTTCCGGCTCGACACCGATTTCTTCTGCCGTTTCACGAATGAGCGTATCAATAACGCGCTCTCCCCAATTCATTCCACCACCCGGACAGCTCCATGCTTTGCTTTTATCACGCGTTTTTTCAGATCGTTTCTGGAGCAACACGTCAAGATCCTGAGGATTTAATGATCTATCGTGGTGCATCTCAACTTTCTTACCGTCCTTGCGTCGGACAATGAGCGCAACTGCCGCATTGCCGATAAAGTCATCACCTTCACCGCCAAATCGCTTGATGCGCTCGCGATTCGTATACTCACGAATGAAGGTTCCGAGCGTTATCCATAACGGTGCGGAAGGATTATCGAGTGGATACCAGTTCCAGCCTTCACATTTTTCCGGCTCGACATTCACAATCTGATCGGTCTTGTGTTCGAGCGTTACCTGATAGTAAAACGTAATATGATGAGGTCCTTCGTAGTTTTCTTCGACCCACAAACACGTGCCGACAGTAACATGAACACCACATTCCTCAAGTACTTCGCGCCTGCACGCTTCCTGTATCGATTCGTTCATTTTGATGTGCCCACCGGGTACATAATACTTCCCCTGACCTGCTACTCCTTTTCGTTTTCCAAGCAGAATATGCTGACGTCCTTCTTTGACATCAAGGAATACGGCATTCACCGCTATGTAGGGCCTATTCTCGTTTTCAGGATCGAAATAAGGTGTGGGAGTCATAGAGTATAATAGTGAGTATGAATATACCAGATTATGTGATGCAATTCATGCAGACTTTCCGCGTTGCAGGATACGAGATATTTCTCGTGGGCGGTGCTGTGCGTGATTTACTGCTTGAAAAAACAACAGATAACTGGGATTTCACCTCAAATGCAAAGCCCGAAGATATTCAGAAACTATTTCCTGATGCGTACTACAACAACACCTATGGAACGGTGACGGTACCAATAGATATCCCTTCAATAGTACGGGACGCAGATCTGCGTCCCCTACAATCGAAGATATTAATGGAGATAACGCCCTACCGCAAAGAAGAAGATTACACCGATGGACGCCATCCTGATAAAATCAGTTGGGCTGATACGATTGAAGAAGATTTAGCACGCCGAGATTTTACGATCAATGCAATGGCCAGTGATGGGGAAAAAATAATCGATCTGTTTGGCGGTCAGAAAGATCTGCGAGCCGGCATGATCAAATCGGTTGGTGATCCTGACCGACGATTTAATGAAGATGCTCTGCGGTTACTTCGTGCAATACGCTTTGCTTCCCAACTCGGATTTCTTATTGAAGAAAAAACACGCGAATCAATAACATCGAATGCCTACCTTATCGCAAAAATTTCATGGGAGCGCATCCGTGATGAGTTTCTGAAAATTCTTGCATCAAATCACCCTGCAGAAGGCGTCCTGTTTTTACGAAGCACGGGATTACTCAAACGCATTCTTCCTGAAGTAGATATCTGCTTTAATGTCCAACAGAAAAGCCCGAAGCGCCATCATATTTATGATGTGGGGACGCACCTTGTCATGTCTCTCAAACATTGCCCGTCCAAAGATCCGATAGTCCGTTTTGCGGCGCTCATCCATGATATTGGCAAAGAGCGCACATACAGAAAAGATCCCGAAACACAGCTCATTACCTTCCATAATCATGAAGTAGTTGGCAGAGTGCAGGCAAAGCAAATAGCCGATCGTTTCAAACTGTCGAATAAACAAAAAGAAAAATTAGTCCGTCTGGTTGAACATCATCAGTTCACCGTTTCTGAAGATGTGAGTGACAAAGGTGTCCGTCGTTTCATACGTGATGTCGGACTAGAATATGTGAATGACATGCTCGACCTGCGCACTGCCGACCGCATCGGCTCGGGTGCTACCCCAACTTCATGGAGACTGGATCTGTTCAAAAAAAGAATCATCGAAGTGCAAAAAGAACCGTTCCAGGTAAAGGACTTAAAGATCAACGGCTATGATGTCATGAAAACTCTCGGCATCGACCCCGGCCCGCAAATCGGTGACACCCTCGACACCATCTTTGCAGAGGTGGAAGAAGGAAAGCTAAAGAATGAGAGAGAGGAATTGATGAAGAGATTAGAGGAGTTTAAAAAGTAGCTACATTTGTCATCCCTGGGCTGCCGCAGGCAGAACCGGGGATCCACTCATTGTCATTCCCGCGCAGGCGGGAATCTTCATAAATATATTTGTCAATTAAATTGACAAATTTCCTGTTATCATGTAGATGATTCTCAGATGATAATCTATAATGAAAGTATGGATGCAGACTACACAAAAGCAAAACAACTAGCAGAATATGTATTACATGAAAATAACATAACTGCCCCTCCTGTTCCTATTAGTTTGATAGCTAAAAATTACGGACTAACTACTGGTGAATATGACTTCAAAGATTATAACTCGCAAGTTGCAGGTATGATAGACCTGAATAAAAATATAATTGCTTTTAACAAAAACGATTCCGTGCAAAGGCAAGCATTTACTATAGCTCATGAGTTAGCTCATTACTTACTTCATAAAGAACATATAAATAGTGAAGATGGCATTGATATTTTGTTCCGCAAACCCCTAGGCAAGCATGATCCAGATTGGAAAGAACAGGAAGCAAACTGTTTCGCTGCAAATTTGTTAGTGCCAGAAACTTGGTTAAAAGAATATATAAAAAAAGGCTATTCTGATACAGAACTTGCTAAGGCATTTGGAGTATCTGTCGATGTAATTGGTTTTCGCAAACAGTTCCTTCATCTTAATTAATACTACATAAATATGGGTAAGCTTGACGAAATAAAGGAACAACTCGAAAAACAACTTCAAGAACAGCTTGAATCTAATCTTAAAATCCGTAAAGAGTTAATAAAAAATTTATCAGAACACGAAACAGAATCATTTCAGCCGAAAGATATTGACAAAGAAATCAGAAAACAAGCTGCGGATGATGACCATCATGATCGTATAAATGATAGACAACTAAAAAAAGACTGGGCAGAAAAAATATTATTAGGACTATTTGTATATGGAATATGTAATTTTATATTGCTGATTTGCTATGGCCTTGGATTACTAAAATTTCCAGATACCGATGTCATTAAAATATTTTTAGGGGGAAATGTTATTGCTGTTCCTACTATTGCAATTTACATTACTCGCAGTTTATTTCCCACTAAAAAATAGTATTCATAGATCCCAAAACAAGTTCGTGATGACTATAGCAGATTCCC
>CAYXCP010000117.1:1002-4271 GCA_964463455.1 uncultured Gammaproteobacteria bacterium | reverse complement strand
ATCAACTTCACTCCAATAATTCTTTTGTACAGGCGTTACAAGGTAGTTGCCATATAATCCAAGCTCCTGAGCATAGTCTTCACGAACATGTGGATGATACCAGAATATGCCTTCATCTGGGAACTTTACTTTATAGATAAATGTCCCGCCAACAGGAATCGCTTTCTGTGTTACATCGACAACGCCATCAAATTTATTATCAAGCCTGACTCCATGAGAGTAAAGTGCCGTGTCGACATCAGTATCGTTCTTAAAGTTAATGGTCACTTCTGCATCCTGTGGAACTTTAAGTAAAGGTCCAGGAATTGAACCATTATAGGCAAGCATTTTGACCTCAATGCCGCTAATTTTTTTCTTAACTATGCTTGCGGTTAGATTATAGATATCACCGTTTTTCAGTTGTACTACTTCACTCTGTTTAACACTTTGTAAACCCGTAGTAGAAGTATTAAATATATTATCTGAGTTTATTCTGTTCTTTATCGATGTTCCAATATCACTTAAAAATGGAATGTCTATTACAAAGGAAAGGACGGTAATTACGATAGCACCAACAACAACAGATAAAAGGATTTTATTAGTATTTTTCATATTTTTTCATTCTACGAATAAAACATTAAGAAAATGTTAAGATAAGATACTAGTGGTTAAATAACGTTGAAACTGCCTCTGATCATGCCCATACTACATGAAAATGCCAGAGGTCCCTTTTCTTTTGGTGTGAATTCAAATATGTTTTCTCCAACCTGCAATGGTTTCACTATATTTGCTTTTGGTGCAACCAACGTACCCTGGCAACCAAACACGTTTTCTCCGTTTACAATCCATTTAACAGGTACCCCTTGCTTTATGGTGAATGAACTCGGCTGATACCCTTGCGCGTTGACATTCATTTTCACGATCTGAATACCATTTTCCATTTTCACATTTGGATCAGTTGCTTGGGCCTGAGACACCGTGGGTGAGAAAATGTTGAAATTTACTCCATACAGCGCTAATGCATTACCTACATAACTTATCCCTATCATGAAAACAAGCACTCCCATCACTTTATAAAACACAGGATAAAAGGAAGACTTGGTAAAAGAAGAAGCAAACCCTACTGCAAGAAGGGCCGGTATGGTGCCGAGCGCAAATACCATCATAATAAGTGCACTTTGCACGGGATCTGCAAGCCCGAGGGCATACAGTTGAACTGACTGAGTAAATCCGCAAGGGAGAAGATACGTAATTGCACCCAAGAAGAATGCCGTTTGTTTTGGTGATTTACTAAGCCTATCCTGTAATTTTTCAAAAATACCTTTTGTGAATGACGATCCAAGTAGAGTTGTAATTGAGATAATTTTAAGCATATCAAGGCCGATAAGCACCATCAAGGCGGCAACAATGAGTGAAAGTGCTGATCCGAGCTGTAAATTAGATGCAAGTGTTTTGCCTACTAATCCGAACAGAAAACCGAATGCTCCATAGGAGAGAACCCTTCCTACATTAAAGCTTATCGCCGGGATTAAGTTTTGTTTTAAAGATCCTTCATTATTATTTAGCTTCCCTATCGTTGACAGAAAGAGAGCTCCTGATGTTGCCATGCATGTTGAAGTGGAGGCAACTAATCCTAAAATAAAGACTGTTGTAAGTGAAAGCGTGGGAGCTGAGGTAAAGCTTGGTAATAAACTAAGCTCTTGAGCCAAGTAGTAAGCAATGAATAGTATGATTGCTATCATACCTGCATCAGATAGACGTTTAGATAGCGGCTCGCTATTTGATAGCGTCTCCACTACTTGATAACCATATTTTTTAACTTTCGAATTCAGTTCATTTTTATCTAATAAACCAGTGTATATAACTTCAACCTCTTGTTTTCTGTGATTTGGGCGTACTTCTTTAATAGAAGAAATTTCCTTAAACTTATTCTTCACCAGAATATCACAGGAGGGACAATGCATACCCTGAACACAGATAGTGGTTTTTTTATGTTTGGTCATATATTTCTGATAATTTTTAGTTAAGAACCTTATCTATTAGAGGTTTTACCTGTTCATATGGCAATGCCCCTGGTATGAATTCGCGCTTACCGTTTTTACCTACAATGATTGTACCTGGGGTACCACTTACACCTGCCTTTGAGCCTCCAGCCATATCTTCCTTGACATGCTTTGCATACTTACCTGAATCAAGGCATGATTGAAACTGGGTACTATTCACACCCACTTCCGCAGCAAGAGGGCCAAGCTTGTCTAGTGCAAAACCCGTTCCGTTTGAAGTTGTTCTCTCAAAAATTTTATCACTATATTCCCAAAATTTGTCGTTACCTCCCAATTCCGCTACACATTCGGCAGCTTCTGCTTCTTTTTGAGCATTCTGGTGGAAATCAAGAGGAAAGTGTCGGTAAATCCAGGCTACTCTATTTCCATAGTCTTTCATAACCTGTTGCATAGTTGGGTGATAACTTTTGCAAAAAGGACACTCATAGTCTGAATATTCAACCAGTACAACATCTGCATTCTTGTCACCACGAATATGATCATTATCAGAAATTTTGGGCATTGCGGCTAGATCCTGGGTTGGTTGAGGTGGTTGTTGATTATTTCCGGCCGGAGCGGCGGCTATATTGGTTGTTTGCTTCTGAAGTGACTGCACTTTAAAAAATAGATAACCCGCAAAAAACGAAACTGCTATAAGAAGGACAATTAATAAATTATTAGACTTTGGAGCTGCATTCGTAGAGAAGGATGAGGGTTCAGCTTCAATTGCGTCCTCTTCTTCATCATGACGAGCCTCTTTCATTTTTCGCATAGGTATATATAAATTTATATAATACTACAAAGTGTAGTAGCTTTAATAATATTATGCAATAGGTATTTTGACTTGAAGTACAATTTGTTTAGATCTTGGCACAATGTGCTTCTTCTTCATAGACATAACCAGTATTTAAATCGTTTATTATTCAACAATGAAACTCATTTTCATTTTATCGTGATCAGATCCACAATAGAGCGAACAGGCTACTGTAAACTCACCTGTTTTATCAGGAGTTATGATTGCCTCGGCAGGTTTACCAGGATAGGCCGCGAGATTCAGCTTCAAATCCGGTTGAAAAATTCCATGTTGGACATCATACGTGGTAAGTACAAGTTTAACCATCTTCCCTTTTTTTAATCGCACGAGCATTGGTGAAAACATGTATTGTTCTGATGTGATATTAATCTCTTCAATAGATGAACTTATATGTTTTCCCGTCATAGACTTGATTGATGAGCCCATCTGATTTA
>CAYXCP010000117.1:0-992 GCA_964463455.1 uncultured Gammaproteobacteria bacterium | reverse complement strand
ATTAATGAAGTTAATCAAAATAAAAAATATTGAGAAGACGCTATTGCTAGAGCTAAAGAATCTGGGGGATTGGGTGAAGTAGCTGTTGATGGTGGTAGAATTTTCACAAAAACAAAAGATAACCCGGCAATTATTACAAAGACAGCCACAAGAAAAAGAGCAACTTTCATGTTTATCTGGGGTATACATGCAAAGAATATGTCATAGTACTTGTACCTGCGTGTACTAGTTTCACATATGGCAGAGTACAACCATTGTTTCCTGAAAATCCGCCTTTATATAAGGTACCGTCTGAAACCGCCAGAACATCGTTGGAAGCGCCATTGATATCAATGCCATTATGAAAACTATATATACGTCCAACCCATGTATTTCTTGTTGCCCATGTACTGCCGAATCCTTGTTCCAGTTCTATATTAGGATTGAGTGGCCAATCCCAACTGCCTGACGGGTTAAATGAATCGCCATCTGAGGAACCACAGGAGGAACCAGAACAGTTAGCAAATGGCACAGATTTTAGGTAGTTAAATGGGTTCATTACTGCACCGTTAACTTTCACAATAAAATGTGTGTGCGCGCCTCCGGAGTTACATGATGCTCCTGGGATTATTGAAGCTATGTTCTCTCCTTTTTTAACCTCTCTCATTTTTGCTTCATTACCTCCTACGGTTACGATTGTCTGTATTGCGGTATACTCTGCTTTGGCTTTATCAAGTAAAGTCTGGTAGGCTTTTTCATCATTCTTTGTTACTTCCAATAGCTTTTGCTTCGCCGATTTTTGCGTTACTAGCGTTTTTTTTTGCTCGTCGAGTTGTATCTTAAGATCATCAAGTTCATTTTTTTTATCTTCACGCAGTGTTTTTTGCTCTTCGTAGTTCAGCTTAGCTTCCTGAGCTTGGATCAGCAATTTTTGATTATTATCCTGATTTACTCTTGCATACTGCATCTGCCGTACAAGATTGGGTACAGTATTACTCGAAAAAATAATGTCT
>CAYXCP010000116.1:1813-4294 GCA_964463455.1 uncultured Gammaproteobacteria bacterium | reverse complement strand
TCCATAGTCCGACGGTGAAAAATGAAGGCACGCTTTTTGGCAGACCTATGTTGTGCTCCGTCGCGATGAGTATCAACATCGGAATAAACAGAGCCGCGGCCAGTACTTGTGCGTTCACAAGATTCATCCTGATCTCCTTTCTCAGCCAGTCTTCTATCGTACCGATTGTTAGAGTGCGACACACTATTCAGCATAAGAATACGTGTCACTGCAGGTTATAAAATAGCATGTAGATACTAAGAAGATTATCCTGCTAAGCTATTATACGGTTCTGTATAGAAAATACCTATGCAGCATAAATGCATATAACTGGAATATCTTACGGGTAGGTTCTTCCAAAATATTTTAACTTCCACGCTTGTCGGCGTTGTTTTATTGTCAGATCACTTATTCCTTTTCTTCCTGTCTCTGGCCTTCGTTTTTCTTGTTCATCCGCGTAATCATCACTCACACCTCCTGGATGAGAAAAAGCGGGCATATCTCGGATCGGCGTACCATTGGCATTAAAATGTTCATAGTCATATCGTTCCCCTACAAAGTAAGCTCCTGGGTCTTCATCCGTCTCTAAATCAGTATGTTCAGGATCATAATCAGGATCATAATATAGAACTCTCATATTTTCAGGCATTGGATAGTCATCCCAAACATAGTGAACATGAGCATCTAATTCTGCTTTCTCCTCCTTTTTTCTTCTTTTTTCAGGTGTATTATCTTTTGGGTATTTTTGTTTTTTTTCTTCTTTGTGGATTTTATGTCCTTCATCAGTCCATCGATTGTGATGATCTGGTCTTTTTGTGATGCGCCCCTTCTGTGCATTTGCCCTTATAAATCTATATGATAAACCGGAAGGTTTCATAAATCCAGCCGTAGGGGGCTCTGGAGAATCATCATAAGTTTCTTCTGGTTCTACATCTCCTTTTTCCTCACGCACCCGTTCTGTATCTGCCTCCGTTACTGCTGCAGTAGCGGCAGCTAACATAGCATGTTCCTGTTTTTGATTATACTCAGCAGCAGCTACCGACTCAGCCTGTGCTATATCGATTAATAGTTGTATCCTCTCTTCTGTAGTTATAAGGCCTTTTAGGGCTCCCCCATTTACCAGGGACAATAAACGCTCATGTCCATTTCCATCTTTAGGTAGTGCCGTAAGGTCAATGAGGTCATCTAGCAGTGAAAGTGATTTCTCAGATAATGCCTGAACGCCTGCAGCAGCATCAAAGCAATTTCTCCAATCCTTTCCAAAAGCAAATCTTATTTCAGTCCGATGCCTTAAATATTCCGACATAGCAGCAAGAGCGGTATCTCCCCAGTCTGCATCAGGATGCTTTCGATATCTATCTATTAGCTGGTTTCGCTCTGAGTCAGATTCAGGTAATCCTAAGAATCCTGCAACACCTTCCTCCATTTCATTTGTAAAATGACCAAAACGCCGATCATTATGCAAGTATTCTTCTTCAAAAATCTTTCTATGATAGTTCGACGCAGCAATATTAAACTCCCCTACTATGTGATGTATATCTTTTTCTTGTCGATACTCTCCTTCCATATAAAAATAGTATCACAGGATCTATTTGTTAACAAGAGTGAACACTAATCAATGTAAGGTCTGCACCATTGTCCGTACTGATATCTTCTAATATAAGATAGCCACTTTGCTTAATCCAGTCTCGTTGATCATCCATCATATGTACCATTTCAACACGGGGTGTTTTAAGTTCCTGTGCGACCATCATGGACATATCCACAAGAGTTGTACTTAACAATCTATATAAATTCTCTATTTTTTCTTTCTCAGATTCATCGGGAAAGGGTAAGTTATACAGTGCGAATGAATCGTACCAGATTTCACTCATCATGGCACCTACTGTTTTATTAATACTACCTTCTATCCTTATAGTGCTTGCTTCATATGTTTGTAAAGCAAAATCAGATTTGCCAAGAATGATCGTACCTATGGGTTTTTCGTTATTCTCTACTAATCCAATAATATACATGCCATTTACTTCTTGAATAATCCCATACACTGGTACATCCCTATATGTTGTAACACCGGGAAGCAGAATAGGTTCTGCTGCCATTACTTTGTACTCTGGCTTAGGCATTAAATGAATTTTGTGTTCCAGTCGCATCATTTCTGCTTAATTGCGAAGTACTTGTGGTGTAAACAGTACGCCGAGATGTGTATTAGGAGTAAAGGGTTTCACGTAGTCCATAATATGTTTTCCGTATAGCTCTCGTTCCTTTCCGAACACAGGAAATAACATATACTTATCAACAATAGGTACACGCTCTGTATCTGGAAAGTTATCTGTGATTACATCATTAATGGATTCTGCCATTCGTTCAGGAACTGATCTCGTCCCATCGGGAGAAGCAGGAAACCTCGCCTGAATATCTGCATAGATATTAGGTTTATGCTGTCTCTCCCCTGCCTGTGTTACCTCGTCGAGCAACGTCGGATCACTCATATGGGATAAGAAT
>CAYXCP010000116.1:0-1803 GCA_964463455.1 uncultured Gammaproteobacteria bacterium | reverse complement strand
AAGAATAATATATGTGAAAGGTTTTATCAAATAAATTATATTACCTTTTCCTGCTATAATACTCCCATGGCTAACTTAGAAATCGGCATAATCGGAAAACAACGCTACCTTTTTGCCCTTTCGAGATAACTACTCCCATTCCCCTACTACATAAAGCAAGATTAATAGTGGAAAGAAATCATCTAGACAGAATCGTAACAAGCAGTGTAAATTGTTAGTACTATGGATCAGAATCACCAATTCTGAGTGGATACAGTGAGCAATTACTATAAATACTTCGACAGGTTACTAGCAAGCTCAGTATAATCGTTTTCTTTACAAAATATATACAGGTCATTAATGTCATTCTTGCTAACCCAGGTATTCCATTCTACTAACAAACCAGTGTATAGTTCAGATGATGACTTATCCATCAAGCCAGATTTAATACCAAATCGTTTAGTGAAAGAGCTCACGCCATAAACTTCTTGATACTTAAGGATCGCATCGGATACTTCTTGCGGAATTATAGATTTTTTAACACATTTACAATTGGCTCCATTTCTATCACACTGAGGGTTTAGTATCAGACAAACTAATGTATTATTCATATAATAATTTACGCACTATTAATATACACATATCATACTCCATAATTCTGAATTAACTTATCTAGCTCAGACTGCGGTACTCCGAGCAATGTATCACCAATAAATTGCTTTATAAATCGTGGGCGATCAACAGGTGGAATAAATGGCATGGTGGTAATGTGCCTTAGACGTGTAAACATAAAGTCATCTTTAGATGCTTTAGGAATTGAAAGATGAAAGCGTCGCCTATCTACATATGTTCTCAAGCCCAGTGCCGGGTAAATTCTTGTAGATTGAACGATTTGGTCACTGTTTGACATTCCCTTCGTTATCTCTGCAATAGTCTCAGCAGCAGATGTTGTGGCAGTAAGTTCTGTAGTAAGTTGCATTTCAGCAAGTGGTTGATTCAGGTCTAGCTCCAGTTTACTTGTTTCAAAATTCTCAGGTTGTGTGTAGAGCCATCTTTCCAACGCTTTATAATCTGTAAACAATGAATCCTCGCCGTGAGTTGCCTCGTGACGCACGTCTGCCATATCAGGAATTGTGAATAATTCCGAACACAAAATGGTATTTGTATCCGCATTAAAAGCAACACTACTAATGGTGTTATCTATACTGCCATGCCTATTCATGAAGCGCATACCTTGTTCAGTTATATTCGCAATATCTTCTGGAGCCACCTGTGAAAGCATGTCAGTCTCACTTATATTCATTACTATATTATGTGGCTGACTCTGAAATGGTGGCTTTGTTACATCAAACTGTTTTCCTGTTTCAGATACGGTTAAAAGCCCCGACTTGACACCAACATAATTTTTAGGTTCCAACTTTCCGGATAAAAGACTCTCTTCAAACTCGCCCACTGTCATCTGGACCTGTATTCCATCTGCTGTAGTGTACTCAACTTTAATCATGCCATCCTCTGTGGTTTCGAAAGTAAATCCGTTCACTAAAGGTTTTTCTGCTTTTGCAAACTGCTCGCGAATTTGAATAAGATGTTCACTCGCAAGTGCAAGTTTCTCGGTTGAGAATGGTTTCACTTCTTTTACATCTGGCATGGCGGGTAATTTTTCATTTTTTTGATTACTCCTATACGCAGCATATATAGCTTCTGGTCTCAGATTGTCTGGGAGTGGTTGTGAGTCAGCATTCTCATAATCAAAAGCGATGGGTTGGAGTGCTGATGTTCTCCTTTTACCTTTTAAAAGAGTGGAAATCTTATCTAAACGGAGTT
>CAYXCP010000115.1:0-4418 GCA_964463455.1 uncultured Gammaproteobacteria bacterium | reverse complement strand
GGGATTGCTGCAATCGTACGTCTTGGCCGAAGAGACGAAGTAGGAACAGCCGGGCACGCATAAGCACCGATAACTGTTCCTGGCTTTGTCTAAGCGATACTTCCTTCACACTTTGAGCTCTAATATCATTTAAAACACTTGCAACATCTTCAGCGGGAATGCTTCCCATAGTACCGATTTTCCCTGTTGCCTCTTCGTATTTTTCTATAAATACTTTCGCTATTTCCGGAGTAATAGGCCCTGTAGGAAGAACGGTATTCATAAGGTTAATAAATGCCCCTGAGTTAACCCAAGAAGAATCTCCGTTAATAATAAATGAAGGCGTATACGGAAGTATTTTCTCGAACGCACTTAGAGATACTGGTGTCTCTGTTGCCAATGAGGTGTCGGACAGTCGTGTTTCGAGGCGAGCTTCGTTAACAACAGTAGTAAGTGCGGCGGTATCAACATCGCGGATCAAACTTTCTTCTCCTGTAATCTTTGCGTACTGATTTATCGTATCAAGCACCATATCCTCTGTAATTACACCATCGGCCGTATATTTGGAAAGAATAGTCGCGAGAATATCAGGAGAGCGTTTCGATATTACGGCCCAATCTCCAGTTTCTGTACCGTATTTAGAGAGTATTAATCGAGCAGTATATATATTGTCAGTAGATGTTGAGGTATCGGCAGAGATAGAAACTTGAGAAAGTTGATCTTGAATTCCAAGAAGATTTTTAAAGAACGTCGCAATTTTGCCTATTGCTGTTGCTGATGGGGCTTCCGTCTTACGCTGTAATGTGCCTGAACTAGTTGATACTGTTTGAAATTCTTCTACAAGCTTCGAGAAAATCTCTGTATTAATTTTTTCACTGATAGTAGAATCTCCTACCGCTTTTCCATACGCATCAAAAAGTGCTTTCACATCTTCAGGCGTCTGCCCTTGTCCCTGAAAAGAAGTTGTACGCGCAGCTTCAACTAAAATCTTTGGATCAATTGCATCAACAAAAGTCTGATCTCCAGTCATTGCGGCATATCGCTCTAGAAGTAAATCTGCAATCGCGACGCTACGTTCATCTCCATCTGGGAGGGCTCGTAGTTTTTCAACCGACAATTGATACTGAGTTTGTGGCAATATATTAGCTTCCTGGCGGGCGGTATTTATAAAGCGCCCATTATCCTCCGTCTGTCCAAAAAAACTATTAAACCAGGCGAGAATTCCGTCATCTGGATTAGTCGTTATCTTTGCCCCAGTAGAAAGCCGACCCTGTGTTTGATCAATTCCATTAATACTGGTTGTTCCAGTATAGTACGGAGCTTCAGGAACTATATCGCCCGGTAGAATTTCTCCCGATCCATTCTGTTCAAACCATTTTTGAGCAGCTGTTTGATCAGTAGATAATTGCGTAGCTGGATTATAGAGAGGATTCGTATCTGGAACGTATTTCTGACTTTCTTGGATGAGACCATCTTCAGGGAGTATCGAGAGGCTTGGCGTTGGAGATTGATTAAGAGTTTTATACTGATTTCCACTAGAAGAATTTGTATTGATACCAAACAAACTACTAAAGAAACCGCCGATTGAATCCCATAAACTACCTCCTACAGAACTACCCAAGACTCCTCCATTATTATTTTGGCTATCCAAAATGAGCCCATTCAACGAATTTGGATCAAAAAGAGAAATAGGAGTGCCTGAATTATTGCCATTATTTAGGCCACCGCTTCCATCATCTGTAGTAATAAGGAACGTATATTCAATTGCGCGCTCAACGGTTCGTGGGTTAAGAATTTGGACATTAGCGCAAGCAAGATTGTATCCGATACCTTGCACCCGAATATAACTTTGGCCGCCAATAGTAGTCTTAATCACCCGAGGAATACCACAACCTTTTGGAAGCGAAACACCAGAACTGTTCCCGAGAGTATCTGTAGCAAAGATATAATCAGGGCTTGCTAAATCAAGCGTTGAACCAACAAGCGTGTGAGGCTGGCCGTTCTCTTCTCCACATACAATGCTTACAGGAGAGGTCCAATTACCATCGGCATCATAAAAGGGGCTCGGTGTTGAAAATAAATGATGTAGAGCGCACTCTGCTGCACTATCAGCCGCGAAAAGTGCATAGTGTGAATCTCGAGCATCGATGGTAAATGTCGCTTCTCGAAACGCAACATTAGAAATCCCAAGAGCGATAGCTAAAATGATACTGGTGATGAGAACCGTAAAGAGGATAACGTACCCACGGGTCTGTTTTTGTAATTCTCTTTTAGCTGACGTCATATACTTCATAATTATATTGATGACCAATTATAGATATATTCTTCTAACGTAAGTGTCTGAGGAGCAACACCTTGTATCCAGGTAACTGTTGAAACAACTTTAGCTTCATCTAAACCAACTGTCGGGATAATCACAACTGAACGATGAAAAACTGAAGGAACGCCATCAGGAAGAACACTGGCTGTTGAAGGAAAATACATACCAGCGTGAACACTATAATTGAGAGAGCACGGATCTGGCTGTTGTGTACAAGCAAGCACCTCAGGTTGAATAGTATTGTTTGGTAAAAAAGAGAAGGTGCAGCCATTAGTACTTTGACATGCTCCCGTTTCCGCCAAAAATAACTGCCATCCTGCTTGTCCAAAAGAAAGAATATTGCGGTCACGAGCGCTACGTACAAGTTCTATTCCCTGCTGTGCCAAATAATTAGCGGTTAGCTTATTGCGAATAAACGTAACTTCAGTAGTTCCGCTCGAAGTAACAACGAGGAGTGCAACGATAGAAGACGCAAAAATGAGAATTGCGACCAGCGTTTCAACAAGAGTAAATCCTCTCTTTGTTTGTAGTGTTTGTATGGACATAAATTACAATGTTCGAGGTGAAATACTCGTTTCGATATTAAAAGGAATCGTCGTGGACTGATAATTGATCGTTCCCGCCAATCGGATAGTAATAAGTGGGTATACACCAGCATTCACGACAGAAAAACCAGAAAGCACCGGATCAATGACAACTGCTGATGATGTCATTGAGAATGTTCCTTCGTTTGTTGTTTTCACAATACTAAATTTTCCATCTCCGTCGAGATCAGCGATTTGATACACGTAAAGATAATCAGGATCAATCTGATAGTCAGTTACTCGTGGAGCAAGATAATTTGTAAAAACAAGCTTCGATGACCCTGAAAGACCATTCGATGCAACCGGAAAATCTTGCGCGAAAGAAGGAAGCGGGCTATCTGAAGAACGAAAAACAGTTCCAAGACGGACATTACGCGTAATGTCTTCCATAACAAAATAAAGCGTATCAAAACCTTGGCGTAATTCTGACGTATACCGATGTGCACGAGTAACACTTAAGATTGAACCAATACCGATAGTAACAACCACCACAAACAATGCTGTAGCAACCATCACTTCAATAAGTGTAAATCCAGAATGTTTTGTGCGTTTCGATCTTTGCTTCATATATGTATGTTAGCACTGAATGCCGATACATGGCGCTGGTCCAAAAAACGACAAATCAATACCTTGTGCGGTTGTTAACGGAGAGAGATTATTAATCATTCCAGCAACATCTTGTTCAGTGAAGGTTTTTGTATAAATCTGTCCAAGCCGGGTAACAACAATACCCCGGAGACCGGAAGAATTTTTTCCGAGAACCAGAATGGTGATCCGTTCCTGCGGTTGTTTCGCAGGGTCGAGACCATCTTCAACTAATATTGTTGCCTGAGGAAATGGACGCTTAAATGAAATGGCCACATTATCATGACAATGTCCTGGCACTGTAATATCGTCATTACAAATTCCAACAATATGCTCCCCTGTTTCGATAGTTACTACATCTAAACACTCCTTATTTTGGTTTCCACATGATTCAGTATTTGGTGTAGCAATAACGTTATTTGGATTAGAAGAACCAGCAGGATACCCAATCATCAGACCGTCTCGAGGAACATTTGGTACGCTACTGTTGTCGTTATTCTGATCAAAGAAGTACGCAAACTTCTTTGCTGCCCCCGCTGAAAAATACACACCAAAAGATGGCTTCCATCCTGGATATACAGTTTGTTGGGGATCGGTAAAGCGCGGATAACGTCCAGAAATTGATTCTGTTTGTGCCTGCTGGACGCGCAGTGCTACCTCTTGCGCCGTGTTCTGTAAGTTAATTCCTGCACTAAATGCAGAATAATTAAACATAGTAATACCCGAAAGAATTCCAAAAATCGCAAGCACAACAATAAGTTCGAGCGATGTTATTCCTCGTATAAAATGAGCGGTTTTCGTATGTATAAAAATACGCATGATTTATAGAAAGATACTTGCTATATCAAACAGCGTTATACCGGTAAGATACACAACAAAAAAGCCAAATACGAGAAACGGGCCGAAAGGAATCTCGCAAAACAACCAGATCTTTTTTAAACAGAGTTTCT
>CAYXCP010000114.1:3060-4425 GCA_964463455.1 uncultured Gammaproteobacteria bacterium | reverse complement strand
GTATTTATATATCGGCTTGATAGAATATCACGTCAGACTGCCGACTATTTAGCTATTCGTAAAAAACTTACCGAGTGTGATATTACTCTAATTTCCGCTACAGAACCCACAGGAAACAGTCCTACAGAAAAATTAGTTGAGACAATGCTTGCAGGATTTGCTCAGCTTGATAACGACGTAAGAAGTGAACGAACCAGAAACGGCATGAGAGCACGATTTCTGTCCGGACTATTTAATGGCAGGCCACCAGCCGGATACCTTATGAAAGGCGGAATTGTTATTAAAGATCCTGAAGGTTTTGACAAAATGAAAGAAGCTTGGGAGTTAATGGCAACCGGAACAAAAAGTCTTATAGAGATGACAAAGGTAATGAACGGTTGGGGGTTAAGAAGCAAAGTAGGGAGTAATTCTTATCTGTTTACAGCAAATACGCTCGACCGTATATTCAGAAAGAAATTTTATATGGGGATAATAAGTTCAGATCGCTATCCCGAAGAGGTAAAAGGGCAGCATGCACCAATGGTAACCGCAGAACTATTTTATAAAGTGCAGGCTATACTCGACGGAAGGAATGTAAACTTTGGAAAGATCGCTAAACATGCGAGAGATAACCCTACAATGCCGCTACGACGAATTGTTAAGTGTGCTTCATGCGATGTGGGGTTAACTGGCGGATGGAGTAAGGGAAGAAGTGCAAAATATGCCTATTATCGCTGCTCTAAAAAATGTACCGGTAACTCTACACGAGTTGACATGCTGGAACTTCTCAAGAGTATAGCACCCACGGATCAATGTATAGAACTGTTTACCTACTATATGTATAAATGCTATTCAAAACGGATTACCCGTCAAAAGAATATCCAAAGTCAGGCTGACGCGGAAATTAAGAGGCTGACAGAACTTCGACAATCGCTCATAGAAAAGAATTTAAGAGGTATTTACTCTGATGATATCTTCAAAGAACAAAATGCAATTATAGAGGAAAAAATGACCACTGCGTATCTTGCCAAAAGCGATACGTTACTTGAGGACTACGATATAGATAAAATTATTGCGTTTATGAAGGGCAATCTTGGTGACTTAGGAACTTTATACAAAAATTCAAATATAGATCAAATAAAGGTACTCCTCGGTTCAATCTTCACCTCTGGATTGACATGGGACAATTCCGGAACATTGAACCACAAGATTAGCCCTTTATTTCAAGCCGTTCGGGATGCCGACCGGCTTGATTTTGCATTAGGTGACCCCAACGGGATTCGAACCCGTGTTGCTGGGATGAAAGCCCAGCGTCCTAGGCCTCTAGACGATAGGGCCAACCAAGAATATGTTATTGTATCAAATCAGGTCGTATATTTCTAGTAT
>CAYXCP010000114.1:0-3050 GCA_964463455.1 uncultured Gammaproteobacteria bacterium | reverse complement strand
TATGGCAATTTGTTCAGACGGGCAGTAGAAATCAACTATATAGTTGCCGATACGTGCCTGTCTCCTGAACTTGCTTCCGGCTAGCTGTGAATTTTTCAAATAACTCCACAAACTGGCCTCTGAAGGAGTTAGAGAATTTCTTAACTTCTTCCTCAGATTTTTGTATGCTTCATTATTATACAGCTTCGAAATCTGCATAAAACCACCTCCTCTGGCTTCGCCAGAGACTCCTCCTTAAAAAGGAGGAGAGCTAAATAAAGCCTCCTAATTTGACAATCTTTTGAGCGTGATGTAATATTATATCAATCATCCCCTGATTCAGCAAATACCATTTCGTGAGGGGATTTTTTTATGAAAAAAATTCAATTTACGCAGGACGGGTATACTAAATTACAGCAGGAACTCGACCTACTCAAAAAAACAAAACTGCCTCAGGCACTTGACCGGTTACAGAAAGCACGCGCCATGGGCGACTTAAAAGAAAACAGCGAATATACTGCATCAAAAGAAGATCTTGCTTTTGTCGAAGGCCGTATCCGTGAACTCGAAGAACTGCTTCACAATGCGACAATCGTAGAGGTAAATCTCGAAGAAGGTGCTATTGAAATCGGATGCAGTGTTGAAGTTGAAACAAACGGTAACAAAACAGAGTTCATGATTGTAGGTGAATTCGAGGCCGATCCTATGTCTAAAAAACTATCACATACATCCCCTATCGGATCAGCACTTCTCGGAAAGAAAAAAGGCGATAAGGTAGAAATCGAAGTACCTGCCGGAAAAAATGTATATACTATAGTAAATGTCAAAAACGGCTAAGACATGAATTTTTGGAAATGCTATGCAAACTTTTGAACAGATGCGCACCGAACGAATTCGTAAACTGAATGAGCTTACTAAATTAGGCAAGAATCCGTACGGCTCATATCCGGGTGGCAATACGCCCATAGCGCAGGCACGTGAACAGATGGATCAGAATGTCGAAGTAGCAGGCCGTCTTCTTTCAGTCCGTGGGCATGGCAAACTCATCTTCGCCGATTTATATGACGAAACAGGAAAAATACAGCTCATGTTCAAACAGGATGTCATGAATGATCATTTCAATATAATTGGACTGTATGACGTTGGTGACTTCATTAAAGCAACAGGTAAAGTAACGACAACTGTCAAAGGAGAAATCAGCGTACTCGTAACAGAAACAGATATTCTGACCAAATCTATCAGACCACTTCCAGAAAAATGGCATGGATTAAAAGATGTGGAAGAACGATATAGACAGCGATATGTAGATCTGCTGGTTAATAATGACGTAAAGAATATTTTTCTTACCCGATCAAAGATCGTGAAACTTCTTCGTGCATATCTTGATAAAAACGGATTCACCGAAGTAGAAACGCCCGTATTACAACCATTATATGGTGGTGCTTCAGCAAATCCTTTTATCACTCATCACAAGGCACTTGATATTGATCTGTATCTACGCATTTCAGATGAACTTTATCTGAAAAGACTCGTTGTCGGAGGTTTTGATAAAGTATACGAGCTTAGTAAAGATTTCAGAAATGAAGGCATGAGTAAAGCGCATAATCCAGAATTTACTATGCTTGAGTTTTACTGGGCATATGTCGACTACCAACACTTAATGCGTTTTACCGAGGAAATGATTTCATCAATCGTAAAAGAGATTAAAGGATCATATAAAGTGACGTTTAAAGACAAAGAATATGATTTCAGCACACCATGGAAACGAATCCCTTTCCTCGATCTATTTAAAGAATATTTACAGATGGATATCGCAACCTTTAAAGATGAAAAAGAACTTCTGAAATATGTAACTGAACACAAACTAATGGCAGGAAACGAAGCATTTGGATTCCGTGATATCATCGATGTCGTATACAAAAAACATATTCGTCCGAAACTCGAAGGTCCACTTTTCCTGACAGACTATCCATATTCCATGAAACCTCTCGCAAAAAGAAGAGCCGATAATCCAGAGATTTCAGCAAGTTTCCAGCTTCTTGTCGGAGGCGAAGAATTTATCAACGCTTATAACGAATTAAATGATCCTATGGATCAGCGTAAACGCTGGGAAGATGAAATGGAGCTCGGTAAAAAAGGCGCAGAAGATTATCAGATCATTGATGATGATTATATTCGTGCTCTTGAATATGGTATGCCTCCTACAGCAGGTTGGGGACTCGGTATAGACCGCCTCACTGCATTTCTTACCAATCAGCATACGATCAAAGACGTCATTCTCTTTCCAACCATGCGACCTGAATTCCAAAAACAAGCAAACGGATCTAATCCTTCTGATTCCTCAGGTCCTTCTATTCCATCTCAGAAAAAAATTCTGACTATCACTCGTGACCTCGCTTTTAAACTCGTAGACGATAATATCAAAAATAAAAATCTCGTAAAACATTGCCTTTCTGTTGAAGCAACAATGCGCGCGTTAGCCCGTCATTTTGGACAGGATGAAGATCTCTGGGGTATTGTAGGACTTCTACACGATGCCGACTGGGAAGTAACCCAGCCAGACGCTTCTATTCATACTAAGAAAACTATGGAATGGCTCGATATTCATGGCGAAAATGATACAGAACTCCGTAATGCCATTCTGGCGCATAACCACGAAAGCAATGGTGCAAGACCACCAGAATCACTCCTGGAATGGGCGCTGTACACATGCGACGAACTCACCGGCATCGTCACCGCTTGTACATTAGTCAGACCTGATAAAAAACTGGCGTCTGTTGAAGTAAAATCAGTACTCAAGAAATTTAACACACCTGCATTTGCTGCTGCAGTCAACCGTGATCAGATTAGATTATGTGAAGACAAACTGGGTATCCCGCTCGAACAGTTTATCGAAATTACACTCAAAGCAATGCAAGGGATTTCGGATGAACTCGGTTTGTAAAACCTGTCATTCCGGACTTGATCCGGAATCTATGGATCCCGGGTCATGCTGTATCTTGCCCGGGATGACTCTGTTTTTCTCTTGACTAGATGGTTCCTGTTCCCTATAATTAAACATGGAAACACAC
>CAYXCP010000113.1:2884-4432 GCA_964463455.1 uncultured Gammaproteobacteria bacterium | reverse complement strand
TATCAATAGGTTCTTCTGTTGGCTTTATAGTTATGGTCGGAGTCGGGCCACATCCCCGTGCAGGATGAGGAGTTGTAGGATTCCCATGCTTAACCCACTGATTATTTACGCAGATCCAGTTATCTTCAGGACCTCGAAATAATACAAATGCGCCAAGCATAATAGAAAGGAGTATTATCGATGTAATCACTTTGTTTTCCATGTCTCTATTCTAAGCTGAATAGGCTCAAAAGTAGGTGACGCAGATTACCAGTTACGGCGCCTGTAGTTGTTTTACATATTTCAAAATAAGTACGTGAGGTACCCATTTTGACAGCATTGCACCAATCATATTGCGTAATCCTACAAATACTACCCTTTTCCCCTGCATGAGACCGGTATAACCAGTTAGGGCAACGTCCTTCGGATCAGCTGTTTTTCTGAATAATGGTGCGTTTTCCAGTGATGCACGTTGTATAAATCCTGTTTTAGTCGTACCAGGACATAGGGCAGTCACAGTTACGCCTGTGCCAACCAGCTCTTCAGATATTGCTTCTGAAAATGAAAGCACATACGCTTTTGTCGCGTGATACACAGACATATACGGCCCCGGAAGAAATGCAGCAGTTGAGGCGATGTTGAGAATTTTTCCCGATTTTTGTTGTATCATCTGAGGCAGGAAAAGCCTGGTCAGTTTGGTAAGGGCCGCAACATTGACCTGAATCTCTTCCATTTCAGACTCTACTGGTAACGATTCAAATCGGCCATGCGTTGCAAAACCTGCGTTGTTAACCAGAACATTGACACCTATGTGTTGTTTCTGAAGCTCATTATATAGTTCATCTGGAGCTTGTGACCGTGCAAGGTCCTTGGGCAACAGAACAATGGATGATCCATATGTTTTTATTAACTCATCGCGCACTTTCTGAAGATTAGATTCACTTCGCGCAACTAATATGAGTTTGTAGCCATCCTTTGCAAATAGTTTTGCAAGTTTATATCCTATCCCCTGAGATGCTCCTGTAATGAGAACTGTTTTTGCCATACCTTAGTATAGTTAACTCTCAGTCGATAGCAATGCCACTTGTTTCCTTAACGAAGAAATCAATACCGTCTGATTCTAGTTTAATGTAGCCTGTGTTTGATATCGGTGTTGTATCGAGCACTTTGTATTTCATGTAGCCTAAATGGAGTAGTAATACACGCATGAGTGACGCGTGTGATCCAATCAGAATTGTTTTTCCTTTATAGGCGATCGCAAGTTCCCGGATAAACGTGATATATCTGCTGACGATCTGTTCGTCTGTTTCGTAACTATGATATCTCTTATGTTTTTTTATCTGTTCATAACTCATGCTTTTCATTTCTTCAAATACTTCTTTCAGATCTTCGCGATACTTGTCACCCGTAGCTCCTTCATAGGCACCATAATTTCGCTCACGCAGTTCTTTGTACGCTATCACTTCAAGGTTACGATCACGCGCTATTATTTCTGCAGTTCTTTTTGCACGCAGAAGGTCGGAAGAAAAAAATGCATCAAAATGAATATCTTTGAGTTTTTCACTGAGT
>CAYXCP010000113.1:0-2874 GCA_964463455.1 uncultured Gammaproteobacteria bacterium | reverse complement strand
GAGTGCTTCTGCCTGTTTTTCACCTTCTTCACTCAGTGGCATATCATCGCCAACGATATCGCGCACATTCGCTTCTGACTGTCCATGACGGACAATGTAAATAGTGGTGAGGTCGTTTTGCATGAGGATAGTATAACACCAAATACTATAGAGGTAAGTTATATGTGGTTGGCGGAAATCCTGCGGCTTGATATGCTGTGAGTGATGTCCCTGCTCCAAACCCTACCGTTAAACCGTATATACTTCCATTAAAAGTTGCATTCGAAAAGCCTGCATTTACTGATGAAGTTGGAGCATAAATCACACCTGTATAATTTCCTCCGTTTGCTGTTGCACTAAAACCTTTTGCAGCATAATAAAGAATACCGTTTTTGGTATCCCATGGTTGAAGTGTCGAGGTGGTACTGGTATCAGTAATCTTCCCTTCGCTTACAACCGTAAGCTTCCCTGATGGCATGGTTGATCTGAACGTTACATCCCCTAGCACATACATACATTTATTATAAGTTGGCCATGTGTCAGTTATTGTTATCGGTCCTGTGTAATTGGGACATAAGGATTTATAATAACTCAGGGGGTAAGAAGGAAGCGGATTGGTCTGAGTAACCTGAGTCTTTTGATTATATGTAAATGTAGTATTCCCTGTTGAAGTAAATAGTCCTTTGTAGGTAAGAACATCAAGCCTCAATGTGGTGTTATATACAAAACTCATGGTCCCATTGCTATGAATAATGCCTGTTGTTTGAAGAGTGGTACCCATATTACTTGAAAAGGCAGTATCTCCTATTGCAAGAAATCGCTGCACGTCGATGGTTCCTGTATTCTTTGCTGTTTCAACGTTCAATACCCGATCAATACTTCTATACCAGAATGAAGTTTTACCATTATTGGATATTGTAATAGTTGCACCATTTGCATCGCCACACTGCTGCCAGGTAACTTGGTTATCATAGGAACATTCAATCTTTCCTACACCAGATCCTTTATCACCGTTTGTACCTGTATCAGTTGCGGTACGTTTTACGGTAGCAGCCGAACGACAGGTTCCATTCATATCACGTGAACAGGTCATAGTGCCGGTGGTAACCGGTGGTACCGTATCATGAAACATTTCTATATTTGACGGATTTGTAGTCGAATAAATAACTTGGTAATTATCTTTCTGACCCAAAACGGTACTCCCACGATATGCAACTGCATTTGAACTTTGAAGATCTTCTGATGCAAGCGTAAACGATCCTGTTCCTGTACCGACAACATCAATCTTATAAACACCGCTTACAGGTGCAGGAACATGAAGAGCAAAAGAATGCTCGTCGGGTGCATCTCCTAAGATAATATTTCCCTGCACACCATTTGGAATATTAGTAATGAATTGTCCGGTTGAGGGATCGACACCTAGACGTCGTCCATTCGGATCTACAACGCCTAGATTAACTGGTGAAAATCCGCCTATAAGGAGTCCTACAGGAATTTTATGACTAGGAGTTACACCTGAGCCAGCTAACATATTCTGTCCTCTAAAAGTAGACATATAATTTTGTACATTATCTCCCGGACAAGCAGTATCGTTTGGACTGTCAGATTCATTATTTGTCGGATAATCGTACTCACGAT
The DNA here is from genome assembly GCA_964463455.1 of uncultured Gammaproteobacteria bacterium. Lineage (GTDB taxonomy): Bacteria > Patescibacteriota > Microgenomatia > UBA1406 > GWC2-37-13 > JBDKFK01. The sequence continues at coordinate 1,257 of CAYXCP010000113.1, read as the reverse complement.
GTCCTGAAATATTATTAACTGCACAAAATGCAGGAGTTCGAACACAGCTAATTTCTCCATTAACATCAGGGGGCAATGTAGTCAGACCGGTTCTATCTATGCCATATTTTCCTGCTAGCCAATCAACCAAGTTTTTAACGCTTTTGATACTGGCATCGGTTGGTTGCATTATTCCACCATCTAGTACACTTACCGCAGTATCACTTTCTTTTGGATCTTTACCATATTTTCCAAGAATAGCAATACCGATGAGTCCCGTATTGGCACGCCAGACTGACGATCCACGATTATCGGGAGTATCAGACTGATTTCCTTTGTATCTCCCTTCATAAATTTTTCCATCTGGAGCAACGAGGTAATGATATGCGATATCACCACCATAAGGTTTAAGATATTTATGATCTAGCCAGTCAAGCAATATCTGCCCCTCCCAGGTATTTCTTATTGACGAGTAGTTAGGATCATATGTCGATAATGTAAAAAGAGCATTAAATCGAGTACCTATAGCGATAAGTGGATTTAATGTTGTTGCTAGTCTTAGCTCTCGGAGATAAGACCCTATAGTTCCCCCAAGTCCATCTCCATGCCATGTACTCCGGGCTAAAATAGGTGGTTTTGCCGGCGGTGGTGGTGGGCCACCTGTAGTTTCAAACAACCAGTATTCTGACGAGTTGCAATAAGGTCCAGCTAAATCCGTCATAGTTACTTTGACGGTATTAACTCCCACACGAAAGTATGACGTTATGTCTTGTGCGGCAGTAGGGACTATGCCTTGTCCATTTCCGTAATTTTTTGTGAATGTTGACGTAGTAGTATCTGCGTGTGTAATCACAATATCTATTTTGTCATCCGTATATATTTCTCCATTTCCATCGGACTTTCCTGAAAGCCATACTTTGCCACCATTACCATTGTAAGTGAATTGATATGACTGTGACGTATAGAAAACATTGCAGGGTGAATTGCCATTACCATGAAACGGCGAAATCTGTAAAGGTGATGATACCGCCTGAACAACTCTAATACTCCCCGCTAAAAAGAAGGCTGTTGCTATGAAAGATAGAAGTAAGAAATTATATTTCTTCATCTACATCTAGTATTACTCCTTATTTCAAAAGTTGTCAACAGCAAATCTACTTACATACCTTTTGGTTGGAGTAATGCAATCTGGTTACCTTCGGTATCGATAATGGATACGTATAACCCCACACCGGGGATATCATCAGGCACTCCGAGTGTTTGTCCACCTATGACTTT
>CAYXCP010000112.1:0-4474 GCA_964463455.1 uncultured Gammaproteobacteria bacterium | reverse complement strand
CTGAATGTATCTGCGGATCCTGGATGTGATGCTTCGAGTCGATTATATGATTCAAGTAGCTGAACGAACCTGACAGAATAGGGTGTTCCATGAATACTACCAGCTACAAAATGCGATTCGCGCTTGTCATCTGATTCGACATTGCGTGTTCGGTTTGATCCAGGTGATGAGTTCATTTCTGTTGGCAACTGTGTTCGAAAACTTCCCTGTGTATCTATGCCCGATGATGCATCGTGTAATCTTTTAAGTACTTGCTCAGTTCTTTGTGTAGTACCATGTATTGAGGACGTTTCAACTGTAGGTTTTGTGATATCTTCAGAAGTAATTAATTTCACATCAGTTTTTGTACGACACACGAGTGATTGCACGCTCAGTACGCTAATATGTTCTATCATCGTCATGAGCATGGGAGGAATGGTGATGTCTGCCAACGTTAATCTGCCTTCACCACTTACAACGCCAAGAACGGGAGGTAGATCAGTATCAAATATTATTTTGACATGATATTCATCCGATTTTGTCGGATCAGCAGTTACCTGGAGCTCCCTGAGACCGGCAATGCGCATAGCGGTTTTTTGTTCAAATTCTATTCTGTAGGTACCTTCTGGATGCAGCCAATAATTCATTTTTCTTCCTTCTTTAGCCTTTCGCCACACATCGTCCTGGACCTCTTTAAGTTCTGCCTGATCAATTTTTAAATGTTCAATCAACTGCGTATTCATTCTGCTCTGTAAAAACTCAGTTACAGGATTTGTTTCAACTTCCGGTTCAGGCACAACATCAACTATTTCCTCTCTTGGCTGAATGGGGGGCGTAATGAGTAACATAAATGAATTCTCAAATGGCTTCATTTTTTTATCATAATCAGCAAAGAAACGTGTGCGCCAATTCTGGATTACTGCATCGCTGTGTGTGTTCAGATATGTCATAAGAAGATATCTCACCTCTTCAGGAGTTGTTTCTGAAGTAATCTGATTTCTGACTTCAGGAGGTATCGATAGATCTGAAATGATATCACTGAGTGGTTTGCCTTTTACAAACATGGCACGCGTTTCAGCAGATTTATTATATGCACGTTGAACCATACGTCCTAAACGGCTTACCCCAAACATATCAAGTTGTCCAAGAGCAGAAACAAACTGAGTATCAAATCCACCATCTGCTCCTGCATCATTAATTGATGGACCAATCAACTTATTAGCTAACCACATTTGCATTTCCATAATTCGCTCAGTTCGACCACGATCATTAAAATATGTTGAACCATCAAGTGCAGAATCACTATCGGGCTCAAAGAAAAAAACTTCTCTCAGAAAGCTTTGTGTAAAGGTATCACCTTTGGGTAAGCCACTAATGATAGTAAGTAATCTGTTGCCCGCAGTATTTATATCAATGTGTTTGTCAAATAGTGAGGCTATTGAAACACCTTCAGCGCCGTAACCTTTTTCAAGAATGCTGGGCAGGTGCTTAGCGAGTGTATCTTTTTGTCTATCTGCCTGCCAGAGAATCATTTTAGATTTTTTACGCGACTGATCTTTATCAGAAGACACAAACATCATCAGACTATATATTTTACGATGTAGTTCAAAAAGATCTGATTCCTTAATATCTTGATCCTCTTCGCACAATTTAAATCGATCATATACAAGAGGCCTGACATGACTTACAAAAGCATCAGGATGTGTGTTTGTATCTACAGCTACCTTTACGTTCCGCAGGAGTTCTACAATACCTGGATATGCCTGTTGCAACATTGCAAGCCTGTATCCACCCGATAACTCCACCGCCACATTTTGTAAGTAGTTAACTACTGTCGCATCTGTTTGCTCGCGACCCGTGTTTTCATAACGAGCTTTTTTTATGCGACCAAAACATAGTTTTTTATACATTTCCTGATGCGGATGCACCTTTTCAAAATTGGCTGTTGCCATAATTGTGGTGTCTTCGTACATTTTTTTGTAGCTTCCATCCAATGCATGATATCTTCATCTGAAGAATCTATCAGCTCGAAAGGAATTGATCTCTTAAACAAAAACCCTGCTTCTTTAATGCTGTCATCAAGCGCGGCAAGAAGTGCAGCTCCTTTATGTTGTCTTGAAGGATCAATGCGAAGCTTGCTTCCCGGTGTTTCAACTTTACAAAGAAGATCAGAAAATGCAACGTTAAGTATATTAAGTGCTACCAATTCATTATCATAATCAAATATCGCAGATCGGGCAAGTTCCTTAGTTATGCGGTCAACATCTTCTGGTTTACTAATCTGATCATAGGTTTCAAGAAGCCGTTCTATGTTATCTTTCTCTTTATGTTGGTTAGTGCGTTCTATGTCATGATTATCTGACATATCATCAGTATATCAGAACAGGTTCACGTTGACTTTATCTTTCATATTTATCACAATGGTAGTGATGAAACATCTTGTCGCAGGGATAATATTGTTGGTTGCAGTATGTGTACTAATTATTGCGATCATAGTGAAACCCTGGGTCAACAAAAACAGGGTAACAAGCAAACAATCTGTTGTTACTTCGGTTACACCAACAATCACCCCAACGCCCACACCGGGCTTACTTCCCTGTACATACGAAGCTACAGTTAGTAACCATTTACGTGAAATACTTCCTACTTATAAAGTAATACCGACAACTGAAAATGCTGTACGTGTAACGGGCGTGATATGGAAACATGCAAAGGATCAGCCTTTCGTGAGATACACTGGTTCTGCAGGCATGAATATGGTTGCCAATGATACGACCAAATTCACCGATATTTTAAATAGTGGTTTTAAAGCCTATCTTGCTGAGAATGGATTTAAGGAGGATATGTTGAATACTTATGCTGACCGCTCAGGCCACTTAACGCTCACTACTCTGGGAGCATATGCTTTCACTAAAGATAATGAACTATATACCATTACCTATAACAGTCTCGGTGGCGGAACCATCAATGTCACCTGTGCAAGAAGGGATCAGCAGAAAGACTCTACGTATAGTGAACTTCTCAGTATGAAACCCCTGCCACCTGAATGGAAAGATATAGACGACACAACGGTGCTCGATATATGGGAGATCCATGATTCGGTCGTGTATTTACAGGTTGAAACACTTGGTGGAAGTTCCTTTGGCCAGTACTGGTATAAAGATAGCTATGGATGGACAAAATTATATGAAGGAACTGCGTTACCCGCATGTAGTCTTTTTGAAGATAAAAAAGCAGGGCACGGCATAGAATGCACAGATTGCACGGATAAAGCGTTAGACTGCATGATAAGAAAAACAATATAATATGGATATATCATGTAGGAAATGCTCATCTCCTTTACAGCCGGAATGGCTTTATTGTCCGATCTGCGGGACATCAGTAAAGGAAGAAGAGATATCAATAAGTATCGCCCGACAGATCGTACTATACCTCATAAGTTTTTTCCTCGCACCTACCGGCTTATGGTGGGGGATACGGTATGCTAAGTCAGATGACCCGAAAGTTAAAACTGTAGGCTATATTATTATTGGAATTACCTGTATTTCAATAGTTGTCATGTTCATATTTTTCAAATATACGATGGATCAGTATAGTCAGCTTCTTAATTCAATAGGATCATACGGTTATTAATTACTGTTGAACTCAGAAATTATTTGTTTTATCATATCCGTTATGACATCATTTCAGTTATTCTGCTGTTGATTCTTCATCACCCGTAACCTCCTTTATTATTTTTCTTTTCCCTATGAACAATATTCTTGCCGTTTTCGCACATCCTGATGACGAGTCGTTTGGCCCGGGAGGCACGCTCGCTTTGCTTGCCAAAAATCACCATGTCCATTTGCTCTACGCGACAAAAGGCGAAGCATGCAGCAATGACGGACAGTTGACACGAAGTGAGATGAAGCAGAAACGAGTTACAGAAGCGCAATCTGCAGCAACCAAAATAGGTGCAAAAAGCATTACGTTTCTCAATTTTAAAGACGGTGAACTGGGCAACAAGCATATAGCCTATATGGAGAAAAAACTGAGTAAAGAAGTCACTAAATATAATGCTGATAGTATCATTACTTTTGAACCTGTGGGCTTTTCCGGACATCTTGATCATATCGCAGTAACAACTGCGGCTATACAGATATATAACAAACTCCCGCAGGTTCGCATGCTCCATCTGTTCGGCATAACGTATGAGCAGCGCCGATTGCTAGCGCCATATTGTGTCCCTATACCTTCAGGGCATTCAAAAAACTAATACGGGTTAATAGTGGATGTATCTACGGTATGGAAACTGAAAAAGGAGTCAATTGCACAGTATAGCTCACAGTCAGGAGATAGAGACTTCTGGGAACCCATGTTGGAAGGTTATCATAAACACGAACATTTTATAGTTCAGACCAAAGATAAGTTCAGCGGATGGACAGGTCTAGTTGATCAGACTAAGCCTGTTGCGAAACAACGCATTAACAGGGCGTGACAGTACATTATTGGAATA
>CAYXCP010000111.1:0-4516 GCA_964463455.1 uncultured Gammaproteobacteria bacterium | reverse complement strand
CCATATATACTTCGTTCAAACCGTCATATACTTCACGATTACCACTGTGCAATTCTTCCTTAAACGTTTCTATATAGTAGTCTGCAAACCTGTGCCACAGGAAATGATACGTCTCATCAAAAGCCATCGACACCTGAAATGCAATCATTTTCTTACTATATTTTTTACTCAGTGCTGTGAATTCTTTCTTGAGTGCCGCCAGTTCCTTCTTCTTTTCAGATGTTAACTCCATTTTGGTTTCCGCAGTTGCATCTTTATTCATATAGATAAAGCGGCCGATATTCCAGATTTTATTTGCAAAGTTCCGCATGCCTACTACTTTCTGTTCTGAGAGCATTACATCTCCCCCTTCTTTCGTACCAAAAATGAGTGCCGCACGAAGTGCATCGGCTCCGTATTTATCTACAAGAAGTAACGGATCGATTACGTTGCCTTTACTCTTACTCATTTTCATTCCTTTACCATCGCGCACCATTCCGTGCAGGAATACCGTTTCAAACGGTTTTTTCTCTGTTACAAAATAGCCCATCATGATCATGCGCGCAACCCATGCACGCAAAATATCATGACCTGTTTCCATAACTGATGTCGGATAGAAATAATGATAAAAATCTTCACCTTGTGTTTTTAAGGTAACAAACGGCCATTGTGATGATGAGAACCATGTATCAAGAGTGTCAGGATCCTGTTCAAAATCATCCCCTTTGCAGATCTCACATGACACAGGAGTGGTGGTTGATACGAACCATTTATTCTGACTTTTACATTTATATGCCGGTATACGGATCCCCCACACAATCTGGCGTGAAATATTCCAGTCAATAAAATTCTCAAGAATGGCAATAAGGATACGTTCAAATCGTTTTGGTACGATTTTGATGTCACCACTTTTGACTGCTTCAATCGCTTTGGTTGTAAGAGGCTGAACTTTGATGTACCACTGTTCAAGGGGGAGAGGCTCCAGTGTATTACCGCATCGATAACAGGTCTTTACCACCATCTTATGTGGCTTCTCTTTTTCAAGAAGTCCTGCTTCTTTTAATCGCTTCACTACTTCTTCACGTGCCGCTTTTACATTTAATCCATTTAAATCACCTGCATTCTGCATACGACCATTGAACCCAATGACGGGAGGATAATAAAGGTTATGTTTTTTAGCGATCTCAAAATCATTTGGATCATGTACCGGGGTCACTTTCACTGCACCGGTTCCAAATTTTTTGTCTACATAGGTATCTGCGATTATCGGAACAACGCGGTTACTGATCGGAAGTACAACATTCTTGCCAATAAGTTTCATATATCTCTTATCTTCCGGATGCACCATTACGGCAACATCCCCGAGCATTGTCTCAGGACGTGTTGTTGCAATGGTGATGAAGCCACCTTCTTCGAGAGGAAATTTGACATAGTACAACGTCCCTTCCATGTCTTTGCTTTCGATTTCAAGATCAGAGAATGAAGTTCCATCGCGTGTACAGTAATTGACTAATCGTTCTGCGCGATATATGAGTCCGGCATCAAATAACTTCTTGAATGTCTCGTGTACGATTGCGATACCATCAGGATCCATGGTGAATTTCTCACGTGACCAATCAAGCAAAAAACCAAGGCGTCGCATCTGACCTTTAATGATGTGTTTACTGGCCATCACAAAGTCCCAGATATTTTTGTAGAGCGTTTCACGATCAAAATCGAATCGACTTTTTCCTTCCTTGCGCAGATGTTTTTCATACACATATTGCGTTTCAAAACCGGCATGGTCAAGTCCGAGTTGCCAGTATGATGAATCACCCATCAACTTGTGATATCTAATCAGAATATCTTCATACACAAACATTGCATGACCCATGTGTAAATGGCCGTTCGCATTTGGAGGAGGTAGAATAATGGAAAAAGGTTTCTTCTGTTTATCGATTTGAGCTTTAAACATGCCCTCCTTTTCCCAGAATTCGTACAGGGTACTCTCAACTTCAGATGGTATAAATTTACTTTCCATAATTACGTGGCCTTGCAACTGAGCTAAATATGTTTACAATAAAATACTATATATGTGATTGATTTATATCAGAATCACGTTAGAATTTCAATTCACAATACATGTTATTATATATGGAATGGCTACTTACGACACTCAAATGGTACGGATACTTACTAGTTCTCGGGATCATTTTCTACCCTCTTACCAAGAAAATATTTCACCGCTATTTTGACAGCGGGTATGCATTCAGCAAGACAATAGCTATTATCTGCGTTACTTATACTTCGTTTCTCCTCAGTATTTTTAAAATATTGCCATTTGGACAAGTTGAGTTATTAATAATCACAGCGCTCTATTTTCTCATTAATATCGTAATCGCAATCAAAGACAGCGATATTCAGCCATCATCTAAAAATTCAGTAACAATTACCCTATCAACATCATTCATTACCCGCAAGAAATTTTCAATTCTTCTATTTGAAGAACTTTTATTCTTTGCGTCTCTCCTGTTTCTCACTTATATCAGAGGACAGGAGCCATCACTCCGTGGACTGGAGAAATTTATGGACTTCGGTTTTATGAATTCGATCGGTAGATCACATTTTTTCCCACCTCTTGATATGTGGTATTCCGGTGATCCGACACATCCTGCAGGATACGCGATAAATTACTATTATTTTGGACACCTTTCAGGAGAAATGCTTATCAAACTCACAAACACACTTCCATTTATCGGTTATAACTTAGTATTAGCCACAATCCTCGCGCAGGGAATGGTAATGGGATTCTCACTGGCTGGAAACATGATCTATTGTGTAAAAAAATATGTCTTAAAGCAAAAAAAGACAATGCTTCATGTGTTTACTTTTGGCCTATTAGGGAGCCTCATTATGAATGTCGGAGGTAATTTACATACGATTTATTTGTTCACGAGCGGATATCCGAACGAAACACCTATTCCATTCTGGAAAATCATGAGTACTTTTAATCCATCAAAGTACTGGTACCCGAATGCGACACGATTTATACCATTCACGATTCACGAATTCCCTGGATACTCGTATGTAGTTGCTGATCTGCATGGGCATGTGTTTGATATCCCGTTTGTCCTATTTACACTCAGCCTTCTCTTCGCTTTCTACTTTAATTACAAGGTAAGAATTGAAGAAACGGAAGCTCCTGTCATCGAACATCCAAAGAAACATAAGAAAGTACATGAAGTTATACATGAGCAGATCGTAAAGGTACGACCATTCTCATCATTTGCGAGTATCATCACTGCTATCATGCTTGGATTTATGGCTTCTATACACTACATGACAAACGCATTTGATGGACCCATTTATATTCTGCTCAGTCTTGTTGTATTCTTCCTCGTCTATGGCAAGTCAGTCAGATTTGTACTCTATTCAGTACTGATGATCGTTTCATTTGCCGTATTTTCTTATCCGTTCTCTGCACATTTTGCGCCATTTGTTTCAGGCATTGGAGTGAACTGCAGTCCAGATTTTCTTGTTAAGCTCGTAAAAGTAGGCCCTTTTATGTTTGAGAAAGGAAAATGTCAGGTATCACCATTCTGGATGTTATTTGTGCTTTGGGGCTTCTTCTGGATCAATTTTGCAATTATGATGGGTATCTATCTCACGCGCAAAAGTGCAAAGGATCAGACTGTAGTCGATCAGTTTATCTTGATGTTCTTTTTCTTTGGAACTTATCTGATCATTGTACCGGAGTTCTTTTATATCAAGGATATTTACCCTGATCATTTCCGTGCAAATACGATGTTTAAGCTGGGATACCAGGCCTTCATGATCATGAGTTTGAGTTCTGCGTATGTCATGTATCGTGTTCGCACACTCAAAACACCGTTTAAATATATTTTAAAGCTCATTCTCATTGGACCTGTATTTTTGGTGCTGATCTATTCTTTCTATTCATTCCCCTCTTATTATGGAGATCTGAAAAAGCCAGTTGAACTCGATGGCTCACTATGGATAAAAGATTCATATCCCGAATCTAAGGAAATCATTGACTATATGAATTCGTCAATAATCGGCCAGCCAACGATCCTTGAAGCACAAGGTGACTCATATACCGACTACGAGCTTATCTCGGCCTATACAGGGCTTCCTACGGTCGCTGGATGGTGGGTACATGAATGGCTCTGGCGAGGAAATGCAGAAGTAGTGGGAAATCGTATTCCGGATATACAGAATATCTATGAATCAGAAGATCTCGATTTAACAAGAGATTTACTTAAAAAATATAATGTGAAATATGTTGTAATCACCTCTCAGGAACGCACAAAATATCCAAAAATAAAGACGGAAAAGTTTGCAGAGCTGGGAACAAAAATTTTTGAGTCGTCAAACAAGTTTGGGGCTCTGTATAAGCTTAATTAAGGTTGACTATTGACATTCAGAAATTATTCTGTTATCGTTTATAACTAGTTCTTTTGCGCTGCAAAGCTCGAGAGAAAGAAGAGCATTACTACTCGTCGTCACCCTTATACGAGCGGTAGTGATGCTCTTTTTT
>CAYXCP010000110.1:0-4583 GCA_964463455.1 uncultured Gammaproteobacteria bacterium | reverse complement strand
GCGAATTGCATCAAATGACGAGAGTCTGATCACACCTTCTTCTTCGAGGTCAACATCTACACCTGTTGCAACTTCGAAAGAACGGATGTTGCGGCCATCTTTACCAATGATACGACCTTTATATTCTTCACTTGGTAAATGAACGACTGAAAGGGTGTATTCGGCTACATAATCGGTAGCGCCATAACGCATTGAATCGATGAGCATATCTTTAGCTTTCTCCTCAATGGTTGTTTTTATTTCCTCTTCAGCATTGGTGATTCGCTTGGCGATATCACCTTTGAGTTTATCTTCCCATCCCTGGAGAAGAAGTGTACGTGCCTGATCCTTGGTCATCTGAGCAATCTTTTCCAGTTTCTGAAGGATTGAATCACGATGTGTTTCTAGCTCTTTTTTTAAGCGTTCGGTATTCTGTTTTTCGCGTTCGAGCTGTGTTTTTTCGCGATTCAGATCACTCTTCTGGACCTCAAGCTGTGTCTGAGAGTTGGCTACTCGTTTTTCGACTTCGAGAGCCTCTGCCATGGTGCGGCGGGCTTCACGTTCAGCTTCCTGTTTAATCCGGAGAGCCTCTTCGTTTGCCTTAAGTATTATTTCTTTGACCTGCTGCTGGGATCTGGCTAGTTCTTCCTGCCTTTTACTTCCCCCGAACAACTTGTCGAGTAAATTTTGAAGCATAATGTATTATCTACGCTCAAAGAAGGGCAGTATGGTCACGTCAAGAGTATTTTTTTCGTGAGAAATAAGTACTCATATATATCTGTATTCTGTAAAAAATGAAATAGTAACCTTCTTTAAGCAAATTTTTAATCACCCCTATTTTACTCGGTTTCAGTTAACTTAGCAATAGTTTTTTTGATAATATCATATCCGAATCCTCTGTTCTGCAGGAATGCCATAGCCTTCTGAACCCGTTTTTCATTATCCATATGAAGGAGCCTTTGCCAACGCGAAGAAACGGCATCATATGCGAGTTGTTCCTGATCAAGCGTATTTTCTTCGAAGTATCTGTTAATAAGATCACGTGAGATTCCTTTTTTTTCAAAATCGCGAGTGAGAGCATAGATCCCTGACTTCTTGCCTATCTGTCTGCTTCGTACAAATGACTCAATAAACTGAACATCATCAATATACTTGAGTTCTATGAGTCGTGCGATGGTTTGATCGATCACTTCCTCGGACCAGCCGAAACGAGGCTGCTTTTCGTGAAGATAATCCAGCATCTCTTTTCGTGTTCGTGCACGAAACTTGAGATAAAAGAAACACATATTCAACGCCTGTCTCAGCTGATCATGCTCGGTCATACATTATTTTGCAGCTTTTTTAGGTGGCTGCTCCGATGAAATAACCGGATTTTTCTTAAATACTTCTTTCATTATCTGTTCTGCGAGCTTTGGATCTCCAGATAATGTTTCTTTTGTCTGTTCTTTACCTTGGCCAAGCATTTTATCGCCATACTTGATGAATGCGCCGGCCTTGGTGAGTACACCTGCTGCTACTGCCGCATCTATCATCGCTTCGTTGCGATCAATGCCGGCACCCGTAATAACGAATTCTGCTTCCTTAAATGGAGGAGCTACTTTGTTTTTGACAATTTTGACACGTACGCGCGCGCCATAAACTTCATTATTACGCTTTAACGATTCTATTTTGCGTACATCCATACGGAGAGATGCATAGAATTTCATTGCCAGTCCGCCCGGGGTTGTTTCCGGATTGCCAAACATAATACCGATCTTTAAGCGGAGCTGATTGGTGAATACTATGGTTGTTTTAGATTTGGATACGACTGCAGTAAGTTTTCGGAGTGCCTGTGACATGAGTCGTGCCTGGAGACCCATCTGAGCATCACCCATTTCGCCTTCAATTTCAGCTCTCGGAACAAGTGCTGCTACTGAATCAACTACGATGAGGTCTACTCCTCCGGAACGTACCAGTGCTTCGACTATTTCAAGCGCCTGTTCTCCGTTATCAGGTTGTGATATAAGAAGTTCTTCTAAATTTACTCCAAGAATCTTTGCCCATGCCGGATCAAGTGCATGTTCTGCATCGATGAATGCAGCAACACCACCCGTTTTCTGGATTTCAGCAATAAGAGAAAGACAGAGTGTTTTTTTTCCAGACGCTTCCGGACCAAACGCCTCGACTATTCTCCCTTTCGGGACGCCACCGACACCAAGAGCCATATCAAGTGGCAGAATACCGGTAGAAATTACTTCAACGGGAACTACGGGCGCTTCGCCGAAACGCATAATAGAACCTTTGCCGAACTGTTTTTGGATGGATTCGATCGCCATCGAAACCGCCTGTTTTTTTGGACCTTCCTGATTAGCTGACATAAAAAAATATTAAATTAATAAAAAGCAGATTAAACGTGCATAAATGAATATACTATAATCATACCAAAATACGCGATGGATTAAAAGCTACAAAAAAAGAAATACCCCATAACCCGTAGCCCGTAACCTGTAATATATACTTATTAAGATCACACACAGACTTTAGGTTACGAACTATGAGGTATGGGGAATATGGGTTATGGGTTTACGGTTATGGGTTACGGTAGTTAGAAGAGATAAACAAGGCAGATCACGATGATGGCCCACAACGCCATAGTAACTATCAGAGGGACATCGGTCGTAATAATTTTTTCAGGTCTTTCACCTTCTTCCTTTTCATAGAGAAGCTGGGCATATCTTGCGATCCCGTAAACAACCAGAGGAATGGTTGTCATCATCCATTTTCGAATTTCAAATGTCGGAAATGCACTGGACATAAATCCTGAAAAAGGAGTGTTGATATCAGGTGGCTTTTCGAAATAGGTATAAAACGAGTATGCGATTATCGTCGATGTAGCAAATGTATTCGTGAGAAAGTTCAGAAGATGTTCTTTATAGTGATAGAGAGATTCACGAGTACCCACACCTTGCGCGACAAGTTCAGCATGCCTCTTTACCGTTGCCATAAAAAGCGATACGAAGAAGATAGTCAGTAAAAGCCAGATCGGAATGTGATAGCCACTCACCACTTCACCTGCGAATGTACGCAACATGAATGAGAAAGAGATAATAAAAATATCAACAACCGGGAATTTTTTCAGATACAGTGAATAGAGGAAATGAAGGAGAATAAACACAAACGACAGCATAAAAAAGCTTACTGAGAAAAACAATGAAATGATGAGTGCCGTAAGGGTAAGCACAAATACCATGAACGTTGCTTCCGGTCTTGTTATTTTTCCGGCAGCAATTGGTCTGTTTTTCTTTACCGGATGTTTGACATCGTATGGATAATCGATGATATCGTTTAAGATATAAGATGTAGAAGAAAGGAGACAGAACACAAAAAAACCGTAGATACATTTCATGAGGATCGGCAGATCAAATAGCTTGCCTGTGAAAATAATGGCAGTAAAAATAACAAGATTCTTGATCCACTGATTAATGCGGATGCTCCGTACAATGTAGTGAAATTTTTCTTTTCTGGTTTGTGCCTTTTCCATCCACCTTGCATTATACTACATATTTTTATATGATAGTATCATATGAATCTACAACGTCCGTACATCATAATCCCGAAATTAATAGAACAACCTACCTGGGGTGGTGAATATATCCTCACCATGAAAAACTGGAAAGATATGCCGTTCCTCCACGACAAGAAAATCGGACAAAGTTATGAACTCTTTAGCGGAAGCAAACTTCTTCTCGATATAACAGATACAACTGATAAGCGTTTTATTCCTGAACTGGGCTCAGCAGACAAAGCAGATATCGATCTTGAACATTTTCCTCTTAAAAAAAACACAGATTACACAGATATTGAAACATATGTACATGAAACAAAATCCGAGATGCCTCTTCTCATTAAAATAAATCAGGCAGCAGGAAATTCATTCCAGTTGCATGTCAAACCAGGGACAAAAGATAAACGCTGGTTACCCAAACCAGAGTCATGGTACTACTTTGAAGATGGCAAAATCACATGCGGTATCAAAAAAGGAATCTCACTTGAAGAATATAAACAGGCCTGTATCAAAATCAATGAAACAATGAAGCAATGGAGCAATGAGATTATATCCGGGGTGCTTTCACTTGATAATGCTAAGTTAAAAGCAAAACATTTAATACTCGATATAAATCCCTGGCAATATGTGAACGTCATGGATGTACAAAAAGGTCAGCTCGTAGATCTCAGTGCCGGAGGTGTACACCACTCGTGGGAGGAAGACAAAGAACATCATCCACTGGGTAATATAGTCTATGAAGTCCAGAGAGATGTTATGGATCCTCAATGTACGATCAGGAGTTTTGATCAGGGTAAATTTAAAGCAGATGGTACCATTCGTGAAATTCATATCGATGATTATTTTACGTACATGGATGCAACCCCTGAGGCAAACGATATTCAAAATTTAAAACGTGAACGTCAGGGCGATTCACTTCTAAACACACCTTACTATTCTATGAATATTATTGAATGTGATTCTTCAGTAACACATGAAACACAAGGCAAATTTCACCATCTCTTTGTTCGAGAAGGAGAGGCAACAATCACAACTTCCGGAGGATCAGTGCAGATAACCA
>CAYXCP010000109.1:0-4608 GCA_964463455.1 uncultured Gammaproteobacteria bacterium | reverse complement strand
AATGAGCTTTATGCAATGGATCAGAATGTTAGAACTACTGATGCTGTTACGTTTACAACTGTTAACACAGGCCAAGGAGCAAATGAGCTACATCCAATGGATCAACCAGTATTGACAACTTCGTCTGTTGCGTTTGATACTCTTACAATTACAAAAGGTGTTAAGATTGGTACAGGAGCTACAGGACCAACTTCAACACCGTACAAAATAGATTTGGGTAATACTGTTTCAGATGGAGCTACAGCTGATAAGTGCAAACTTTATTTTTATAATGTTATTGGTCAAAAATATGGTATTGGAATTGGAACAAATTCTGATATTCAACACCATTCACAAAACGCAAATGGCAAACATCGGTTCTATGTAAACGATACGTTAAAAATGTCTGTTGATCGAAATGGAATCCATTCAGATTCTTTACAACTTGGATCTGGAAGCTACTTGAAAACATACCTTGACACAACATTTTATGATAGCCTATACTGTGATGGGGTTTATTCTGGATCAAGAGGGATCGCTAGAATAATACAAATAGGGAAACAAATAACATTGTATCAACCTAGTTTAAGTGGCACTGTCGTTGCTTCATCAACTACAGAAATTAGAGGAATACCTAGTAAATTTAGAGATGGAACCCATTTTTATTATCAACAAATAACAATATCAGAAAATAGTGTTAATTATTTAACCGGAATACTTAGAATAACCACTAGCCAATTTATTATACAGAAAAATGGAGGATTCCTTGCTGCTGGTAATGGTGGAATATATGCGCAATGTATAACATGGTTTGTAGATTAATGAGAACAATATGCAAATACTAAACTTATCACCATCACAACCTGATTTGATCGGGGCTTACATTGGAAACCATGTTATAGTGTTATGCGACACTACGGCAGCGGCTTTTACTGTAACACTGCCTGATGCGTTTTGTTCGCAGGATGTTATGTTTGAAATAGTTAATACTGGAAACAACACACTAACGGTGCAAACAATAAAATTAAGGAGGCATTATGCCTTTATATAATGGTGATCAATCAGATCAAAGCTCTGCAATTGATATGAGCCAAGTAGATGCAATAAGGTCTATAACTCGTGCAAAGAAGAGCGTAAAATTAGTTCTTGTTGGTTCAACGTGGAATATTGATATTCATGACGGCACTGGTATGAAACCTATAAGTACGGTAATTGGAACAAGGAATTATTACGATCCTCCATTTTCTGTACGCTCGTTTAATCTTTGCGATGATAGCGAATCAATTCGTAAACTTCACTATGACTCTGCCGGTGATGGAGTAAATAATAAAGAAGATTCTGAGTTAGCTAGAAAAAAATATACGGTTCATATCGTTGAAACATTTTTCACTAACGGTCTTCAGCCAATTCATATAACAAGAGTCTATCTTGATGCCCTTACAACTGCAACAGAAATTCATTTACACGGATAAAAACTATGTCATGGCTTAATATGGTTCCTGATTGGGTATTTGGTGAAAAGAAGAGTAATCAATCTTCTCATCCTTCATCTATGTCTGGCGCTCCAATTGGTAGGCCGATGGGTTATACCGGTAATGGTGGTGATGGAAAGATACAAACATCAATGCCTACCAGTATGGTTCAGACTACAAAAGGTCCTTTAATGCTTCATGAGGGAGAAGGTACAATGCAGAATAAAGATGGTTCGGTTACTGTTGTGCCTCAAAAAGACCTTTTGAATATGCAAAAAGGATTAGGAATACCAGGTATGGAAACCGGTGGCACATTTACTCCTGAGTCTGTTGCAAACAAAAATACTGGAGGGTTTCAATCAGAATTTAAACTAAATCCAAGTAATGCAATTGGAGTTCCTAAGCCACAAAGCAATGATGATTTTCTTAAAACAGGAATGACTGAGCTCTCCAAGCAAGCAACAGGACAGTCACCAATATTTAAAAGCCAAGAAAATATTGCAAATCAGAATCTTGGTGGTGCTAGTTTAGCAGCAATTGGAGCAGCTAAGCAGCAGGGGGCTCAATCTGGATTAGATAAGCAAGGTATAGGACAGGTCGCTCAGCAGGCGTCAAGGGCACTCGAAGGAGAACGGTCGGTTCTTCAAGGCCAAATTGCTCAGAATAAACAGCAGATGGCATCTTCAGCAGCTAGCAGTCTTGCAAGCATGGCTATTGGTGCTAAATCTTCCGATGTTCAAGATAGAAGCATGAATCTTCAGGAAAAGACATATTCAGATACCAAAGCACAATCTGATTGGGAAAGAATGTTGCAGTATTATGACCCCGCTTCTGAGAGTGGTTTAAAAGCCCTTCAAAGTGCTTATGTCGAAAAATTCGGTGGTACTGCCCCGGATATGAACACCCTTATTGAACAAAGAAAATATACTCAGCAGAAACAACAGCAGGACTTAGCTGCAGGTAATAAGTCTCTTACTGCACAGGACATCGCAAACGTTGGAGCTCAACTTAATGTTGACGCCACAAAAGCAAGTAATGTTATAAACGCAATAAACGCTGGAGCAGCTAAGCACTATATAGCACAGGCTTTTGGAGTAAACCTTACTGATGCACAGTATAACAGCATGCAGGTAAAATACTCTCAAAGTGTAAAAGCAGGTACTATATCTCTTACATCTGGTGAATTACAGAATCAAGCCGCCGCGCTAAATATTGATACTCAGAAAATGCAGAATGCAATCACTGCAATTAATGCAGGAGCGTCAAAGCAGTATGTTGAATCGTTAATTGGAAGGACTCTTACTGATGCTGAATATTCAGGGATGAAGCAGAAGTACTTGCAAGAAATAAAGATGGGTGACCTTACTATTACATCTCAAGATATCGCTAATGTATCTGCACAGCTCGGGATAGATGTGACAAAATCTCAGGCTGTAATTGATGCTGTAAATAACGGGGCAACACTTGACTATGTAAATAGGACGTATGGAACAAATATTACTCAGGATCAATTTAATAGTATTCAGAAGAAATATTACCAGAGCATTACTGCCGGTGACATGGAATTGGAATCATTAAAAACTAAGGTTGGAGATGAAAAATTTGCCTCGGCGGTTACAAGGATTACTGCTGGTGCAAGCATAGATTCTATAAATAGAGACCTTGGAACAAACATGACCAAAGATGAATATGATCAAATGTTTGAAGCATCTGAGACATATTTCAAAAAACAAGGTCTATCCATGGAACAGGCTTCTTTATATGGTTACAAAGATGAAAATGGTAATCATGTAAATGGCTCTCTGCAAAATGCCGCGACACAACTTGGCTTACAGGAAAAGGAGCTTGATAACCAGACTAAAGAATTGTTCGGTTATACTGACTCGACCGGGACATATCATCAGGGTAAATATGATATGCTCTCCGATGAAAATAAACGCGCAGCGGATCAGCTTTACGGATATGATGTAAAGGACGCAAGCGGGAATGTGATAGGTAGGGTATCCGGATCGCTTGAACTACAGAATATTGCAACAGATATTCAGAAGCAGGGATTATCGCTTGAAGAAGCTCAGATAAAGGGATACATTGATCCTAAGACCGGACAATACGTGAAAGGCTCTGTAGCCCTTGCAAATGAAAAACAGGGTCTTGAAGTAAGTTCTCTCTATGGTTATTCTTATGATCCTGCTACCGGTCAGATAGTTACAGACCCGCAACAGATTGCATCAAGAACTGATTTGGTTAAAGTTGATGGGTCATTAGCATTGGCTCAAAAGCAATTCGGGTTACAAAATTCTACTTTCGAACTTCAAAAGACAGAGTTGATGGGAGGAAGAAATGCTAATGGTGTATATGTTCCCGGTAAACTTGAGCTAATGAGTAATGAAGATAAACGTGCCGCACAACAGATGTATGGCTATGATGAGACATTGTCGGACGGAACAACAGTTCATTATGCGGGAACTATGGAAATCGCAAAAGATGAAGCTCTAATAAGAGCACGGGGAATGTCTCTCGAAGAAGCAAAGTTGTATGGATATCCGAGCGTTGATGGATCATGGGTAAAAGGCACTATGGAGATTGAAACAGAGAAACTTGACTTACTCCGTGATGAATATGATTCTCAAAAAACATCGGCTGCTGGGGAGTCTCTTGCAGCACACTTCTCAACAATGGCGAATACTTCAAATTACAATTGGGAAAACGATGCTCAGGCAAAGAATCTTCTTCAGGCTTATTGGGAATCTTCAACCGGCTCTACACAGCCTTACGATCAAGATTGGGCTGAGAGACAATTTCAGGCTTCTACAGTTACTACCATTGATGCAGCCATAACTAAATTGGAATCTTCTGATTGGTATAAAAAACTTGGTGAAACTGATCCAGATGCACAAGCACGCATGAAGCAGACCGTAGAATATGCAGCTATGCTTTCTGTTACGCAAGGTATTTCACCGGTATATGATGAAACAGGTGCAGTTACAAAACTTGTTGATTCAGATGGTGATACTGTTTGGAGTTTGAAAGCAACTACATCTGTAACTACTACACCTCAAACCGTAGTTAAACCAGATTGGGCAGAAGCCGGGGATACGTTTACAACAAATGGAGTGGTATACAAGGTAGATAATGATGGAGAAAGCTTTACCAAGGC
>CAYXCP010000108.1:0-4630 GCA_964463455.1 uncultured Gammaproteobacteria bacterium | reverse complement strand
TATAGTCAAACAAAATCACTTTATAGCTGGGGCATATCCGGGACTTCACGAGATTCTTTTTGTTTCCAGATTCCCAGTAGAACCCATCAGAATAATGAATGTATACATGAAATATCGCAGATCACACCTCATCAAACTCCAGTTTCATCAGTTACCGATACCCCTTCTCCCGATCAATCAGATCTGAATGAAGACGATGCGAACACATCGTATGATGACTACACGAGTAAGGAAGCCACACCTGAAAGTACCATTACTCCACAGGTTCAGGGAAGCATGGACAAAAAAACAGGTCCTGAGAATGCCAATCCTTCTAAGATGCCCATGATAATCGGGCTCCTCATCATTATTATTGTGACGGGCATCATATTGTTCATACGTGTCAGATCAGATCTGCAGTCTACATAATAATATTCTTGACACAATGACCCTGTTTGTGGGTAGATTGATATATATGAATAAATCTCTCGATTACGTGCACCATCTGTTCATACCCCGCGAGGATAATAACTACAGATCCAAGGCACTTCACCTTAACTATCTTGCTGTTTATTTGCTTATTGCGTTAACATTTACCGTTATATTCAAACAGGTTACCCATGGTGCTCCTAGTGTTCTGGGATATGCAACTGATATCACTGTCGAGAAGTTATTTCAGTTAACAAATGTCGAGCGAACTAAATATAACCTTTCTACCCTTACCTACAATGATACGCTGGCAACTGCTGCACAAAAAAAAGCGGCAGACATGTTTGCTAAAAATTACTGGGCACACTATGCACCAGATGGAGCAACCCCATGGGATTTTATACATTCCGCGGGATATAAATATGAATATGCAGGAGAAAATCTGGCAAAAAACTTCTTGTATAGCCAGGGTGTCGTAGATGCATGGATGAACTCCCCTTCTCACAGAGAGAATATATTAAGAAAAGAATACACTGACGTAGGATATGCTGTGGTAAATGGCATGCTCAATGGTGAACAGACAACACTTGTGGTCCAGATGTTTGGAAAACCAATAGCAGCTGCTGCTGCATTATCAGACCAGCCTATCACAACAAAGGTTGAAGCTGCAGAACAGTCTATGCCTGTCGTTACCACCGCACCTGAAATACCTCTCCCTGAAATTACATCCGTTCCAAATCAGGTCGCTGTTACTTCAGGTAAATCAAGCTCAAATTCACTTATGATGATGTTCCTAAATGGCAATGTGCTTTTCCTTATTTTTATGATTATTGCATTACTTTTGGATCTTCGTTACGCAGCTAAAATGAAGATAACACGAACGGGTGGCAAAAACCTGGCTCATCTTATGTTCTTTGGATTTATATTTGTCGGACTTGTTATGATTCTTGTTAAAGGAAGTATTTTATAACTATGAAACATATTACAGCACACATACATAAAGAAGTTAAATCACATTTGTTTGATTATATTCTCCTGCTCACAGGCGGTGTTTTTTTCCTGTTAGCTTTGCAGATCTTTAGAGGAGAGCGTTTACTCGAATTTATAGTACTTCTCGCTTTTTGTTCGTTTTATATTATCTGGGGTTTTTATCATCACGTTATTGAGGATAGCATTCGTCTAAAGACTGTGTTAGAATATGTCCTTATCGGATTTACTATTATATTCTTATTAAAGTTACTGGTATATCCGTAACACACATGAAAGGAATAATACTCGCAGGCGGCAAAGCAACAAGGCTTCGACCACTTACTAAAATAACTTCTAAACAACTGCTTCCGGTGTATAACAAGCCAATGATCTTTTATCCTATCGAAACGCTTATTCGCAGTGGGATCACAGAGATACTCATCATTATTGCACCTGATTACGCGGGTCACTTCTTGAATTTGCTTGGATCAGGTAAAGATTTTGGTGCAAAGTTCAGCTTTGAGATACAGGATGAAGCTCGCGGACTAGCAGATGCTTTCAGAATTGGTTCGAATTTCATAGGAACAGATGACGTAACGATGATACTTGGTGATAACATATTTGACTATGATTTTACTGAGAGTATTAAGTCATTTAAATCAGGAGCTAAAGTATTCGCTAAAAAGGTACAGGATCCTGAACGCTTCGGCGTAGTGGAATTCGACGAACAGAATAAAGTCCTTTCCATCGAAGAAAAACCAAAAGTTGCTAAAAGTAACTATGCGGTAGTAGGTATGTATATTTATGATAATCAGGTTGTTGAAATTGCAAAAAATCTTAAGCCTTCTGCTAGAGGAGAAATTGAAATCACAGATGTGAATAATGAATACCTTCATCGTGGTCAGCTCCAGGTGGATGTAATTGATGGTATCTGGGAAGATGCAGGCACATTCGATAGTTTGCTTTCAGCAAATCTATACTGGGCACAAAAAAATGATTCTTCTGTATTTAAGACATAATGTTTCCATTGATCCAGGGCTTCATGGTTCCAGTGATTCTAACAATGGAGCAATGAACAGTGGAACAATGCATATCTCCCTTGACATACTATCTACCATCCGCCATACTATATATACACTAGACATATGGACACAACGCAGCTTCTTTTGACAATAATTTTAAGTCTTACCACGCTACTCCTTGTAGTAGTCGGCATTCAGCTTATCTTTGTACTTCGCGAAGTAAGAAAAACACTCATGAACGTTAATAAAATTGTATCTGGCTTTGATTCACTTGGCTCAGGGCTCGATCATGGACTTCAGGAAGTAGTAGGATTCTTAAACGGATTTAAGACCATTATGAGAATAGTAGAGTCTCTACCTATCAATAAACATGACAAAAACAAATAACGCCCCACACGGCTCAAATTTCTGGTTCGGTTTTGCACTGGGAATCTCAGGCGCTTCTGCTTTAGCATACTTTTTAGGAACTCAAAAAGGCCGTGAAACAGCCAAAAAAGTACTAGAATACGCTGAAAACTGTGAAGATGGCTCCGATATCTATCTGGATATTGTCCAGATGCTTAATAAGTACGCTAAACAGGGAAAAGTGCCAGATATCATCGAAGGAGCCGGCTCTGTCGCCCAGAACCTGGATACGCTCATAGAGAAGGTAAAACACATTACGGACAACAAAACAGAGAAAGATATCTTTATAAATCATAAATAATAGCTTTGAACCAAATAAGTATTGACATTTTTGACATCCTAGTGTATATTAATTAAACTTTTAATAAAACCCCTATTTTACGTAGGGATTTTTTTGTTTTACTTTAAAATTATTAAACCCTCTAACCTAAACAGATGAGTACATCAGCTAAATCCCAAACTAACGCTCTCATTAATAATTCAAAGAATGTAGAAGCAGAACTCCAAGATTTCGATCTTATAGAGGTACAAAAAACTTCATGGAACAGGTTTCTCCAGACCGATCTGAAGCAGATTTTACAGGAATTCTTCCCTATCGAGGATTATACAGGTAAAACATTCGCACTTTATTTTGAAGATCTTTATTACGGAGAGCCTCGCTATCCTCTAGAACTCTGTATTCAGAAAAAATTAACATACGACTCACCTGTTTATCTTAAACTTAAACTAGTAAACAAAAAAACCGGTACCGAAAAGGATCAGGACGTTTATTTCTTCAATGTTCCAAACATGACTGATCGTGGTACATTCATTATTAATGGTATAGAACGCGCAATCATCAATCAGATCGTGCGTTCGCCAGGTATCTACTTCACAGCAGAAATTGATAAAACAACAGGACTTACACTTTACAATGCTGAAATGCGCCCATATATCGGTGCATGGATCGATTTCACCATAAACAAGCACGGAATGCTCGAAATCAAGGTAAATAAGAAAAGAAAGTTCTTAGCTTCAACATTCCTGCGCATTTTTGACGGTGAAAGCAATAACACTCTTCTTAACTATTTTAATGATGTAGATAAGGAATTAGTTGAAAAATATATTGCCCCAACATTCAAAAAAGATAGAACAAAGAATAAGGACGAAGCAGTACTTGAGTTTTATAGAAAAATAAAACCAGGTGAACCTCTCATCCTTGAAAATGCATATAAGACACTCCAGAGTATGTTCTTTGATCTGCGTAGATACTCACTCGCAGATGTCGGACGCTATAAGATTAATAAGAAACTCGGACTTAACCTCGAAATCAATCGCGATAACCACCTTATGAATAAGAAGGATGTTATCGAAACATTAAAATACCTTGTTAACCTGTCAAAAGGTGAAGGTAACTTTGATGATATTGACCACCTAGGTAATCGCAGACTCCGCACCGTCGGTGAACTCATCGGCATGTACGGTATCCGCGTAGGTATGGTTCGTGCAGAAAAAGAAGTAAAAGAACGCATGAGTTTAGTTGCTGGTGATATTCACCCAACTCCTTCACAGGTAGTAAACTCAAAGCCAATCATTATGGCAATGAACTCATTCTTCCGCACAAGTCAGCTTTCAACAATCGTAGATCAGACAAATCCATTATCAGAACTCGACAACCTTCGACGTATCACAGTCGGCGGACCAGGCGGTATCGAAAAAGAACGTGCATCGTTCTCAATCCGCGATATTTCAGCCTCACAGTACAGCCGCATTGATCCTATTAGATCACCAGAAGGTCCAAACATCGGTGTTGTGACTTATATGGCACTCTATTCACGAGTAAATGA
>CAYXCP010000107.1:0-4658 GCA_964463455.1 uncultured Gammaproteobacteria bacterium | reverse complement strand
ATGCTTTGTTCATTTTTCGTTGAATATCTTCAAACGTATCAGTCATAAAAATAGACGTATCAGGTTTGGATTTGGACATTTTAAGGGCAATAGTACGGGACACTTTATCTGTATGTGTTCCGTCCGTATCTTCTGCTGTAGCGAGTTTACCCAGGCCCATGAGCATATGGTGACTGATGACTACCGGTTTCCAATAACCAAGTATCTCGCCAACCTCACGTGCTAACATGTTTACTTTGCGCTGATCCATACCAAGTTGTGTTATTTTAGCGCCGAGCATAAAGATATCAGCGACTTGCATACATGGGTACATTATTTGAGCAGCTGTCAGATCCATACTTTCTTCACGGCCCATGATTTCGGCAGTACGGATAAAACGCTTCAAAGAATTCATTCGTGCAATTTGGAGAACTAATTTCCAGTATTCGCTATTTTTTACCATGTCGGAGGCCCATACAAATTCGACATTTTCAAGATCCATGCCGCATGCGCGCCATACTTCAATAAAATAGCGACCTGTTGTCTGAATTTTTTCCATATCGCCGCCCATTTTATTATTTGCATATGCATGCCAGTCGGCAACCCACATTTTGAACTTCACACCCGATTTGATCATTTTATTTACGTTAATAGCACGGAGGAGTCCCTGGGCAATATGAATCTGTCCGGACGGCTCAAATCCGTCGTAAGCCACGAGCTTTTCATCCGAAGCAAGGAGGTTCTTCAGTTCTTCTTCGCTGATAATTTCTTCTCCAACCTGTTTGACTAAAGCTAATCGTTCGTCTAGTGTCATAAAAGTATTATAGCATAGATGCTATTTATGTCATCCCTGGCAAGTTACTACATGACCGGGGATCCAGGTGTGGTTAATATTATAGGACTATTTATGATATAATATATCCTGAGAGGGACATTCACTTGGGTTTGAGTACTTACGCAAAAGAGAAAGGAGCTCAGTATGACTATACGTGGTGACGAGCACAAGTTCATTCGGAAAGGCAAAGTGGTGCCTTTCAAAACGAAAGTCGGCCAAGTCACGGTAACTGGAACGGGTGCCGTTACAGCACAGGCACCCATCGACGCAGAAACAGTCAGCGTGAAGGTCAAAACGACCAGCAACGCGCAGTTGCTTCCGGTTGATAGCTATCAGTCGGTCACGCTCGACAAATCAAAATTCAAGCCATAGGCTTGGACGCAGGTGAGTTTGTCCCCCTCACCTGATACTTTTATATCATACCTGTCTTCTCACGGACTTCCCTGATACTCTGTCGCGTGAGTGCTCGAGCGTTTTCACCTCCTTCAGACATCACTTCATTAATGTAGTCTTGGTCTGCTCTAATTGCTCTTCGTTTTTCCTGTAGAGGGGAAAGCTCTGTGCTTATTGCATCTGCTACCGCATCTTTAAGCATAACAAATTTCAGCGATCCGGCTTCATATTCTTTTTTGAATCCTTCAACCTGCTCAGGAATATAAAGTTCGGCGAACGTGAATAATGCTTTTAGTCCACCAGTCATTTCACCACCCGCTTCTGTAGCGGTGGGGATAGAACGAACTTTTTTCTTCACTTCATCTGCACTATCTGTTAAGTTAATATAACTTCCTTCAACAGATTTACCCATTTTACCTTCACCTTTAAGTGAGGGAACATATTGTCCTTTTGTGGCAAAACGTACAGGTTCCGGGAAGTCCATGCCGTAATCCTGATTCATCTTGCGCGCAATTTCGCGAGCAACCTCCAGGTGTGGTTCCTGATCGATCCCTACAGGCACCAGTCCGGCTTTGTAAACGAGGATATCTGCAGCCATAAGAATTGGGTAATTCAGAAGTGCCATTGTTGCATGCTGGGGATATTGTTTAACTTTATCTTTAAATGTGGGCAAATGCTGCATGCGGGCGATAGTGACTACAGAAGACAGATAAAATGCGAGCTCAAGATGCTCGGAAACATCTGCCTGCTGGAAGATAATACTTTTTTCAGGGTCGAGACCGGCCGCAAGATAATCGATAACTACTTCACGGCGATTTATTTTTAATTGTTGTAAGTCGAAAGGTGTGGTGAGAGCATGAACGTCGGCAACCATATACAAGGTCTGATATTGAAGATCATTCTGAAGCTCGAGCATTCCTTTTACGGCTCCCAGATAATTACCTAAATGTAATCGACCGGTAGCACGGATGCCTGATAGTACTGTTTTTTTCATACATCTATTTTACCTTATAGCTATCAATATGTCACAAAAACTGTCATTCCCGCGAAAGCGGGAATCTGCGCAGACCTGCCTGCCGGCAGGCAGGTCCCCGATCAGGTCGGGGATGACAGAAGTTTTGATTTGACACGTATTTTTTATATTGCTAAGATTAATATGTCTGTTTACTTTTTGTATGATGGAAGGCAACGGTTTGATTACACTGGTTTCTCTTCATAACATCCATGCTTTTACAGGTACTTCTCCTCTGTATGTCGCAATATGTCATACCAGTTATGACTTGAAAGGAGGTGAAATCACATGAACAAAAAATTATACGTAGGTAATTTATTGTATGAAGTAACAGATGATGAACTGCGCGATTTATTTGCACAGGTAGGCGCAGTGGCAACAGCAAGTGTTATTAGATTTGCTGATAGCGGCCGTTCAAAAGGTTTCGGATTTGTTGAAATGGCTGACGAAGATTCTGCTAATAAAGCGATTGAATCATTAAATGGTCAGGATTTTAAAGGTCGTAAGTTAGTCGTCTCTGAAGCTAGACCTCCAAGACCGCGCAACGATGGTGGTGCACAAGGCCAGCCTTCGGGAGATATGGGTATGCAAGGCTGATTTTTACCATATAAGTGTAGGGACAGAACAGTGTTCTGTCCCTACGGTATGGTGGCATTATTTAATATACTCGGTAATATTCTTCTTTAAGTGATAGGAAAGTTCCATTCGCAATGGCATTTCTTATTTCTTCCATCAAGTCTGCAAAGAATTGAATGTTATGTGCGGTAGCATACAGGTATGACTGGGGATCGCGGTCGGTAAAAAGCTGTGCAATTGTGGCGAACGTAATTTTTTGAGCGCACGCTATACATTCACAATTCTCTTGAATTGGCTCATTGACAGACCTCATTTTGCGAATTGCGACTTTTCCTTTCTTTGTATATACCACTTTATGTCGCGCTTCACGAGTGGGGATAACGCAATCAAACAGGTCGATCCCGCGTTCGACTGATTCAAAAATATCCCTTATCTGACCGATGCCTAGCAGATGTCGAGGTTTCGCATCGGGCAAGCGGGGGAGTGTCCATTCAAGAATATGATACATATCATCTTTACTGGTTCCCAGACTGCCCCCAATTCCGAATCCGGGCACATCAAGTTTGCCCATGTAGTCTGCTGACTTTATTCTCAGATCTTCATAAGCACCTCCTTGCACAATAGCAAACAATGCCTGTCGATCGGCATAAGGTTTGTGTGCCTCGATACAACGGTGAATCCAGCGATGAGTACGATCCAGAGCAGTTGCTGTATATTCTTTTGAATTAAGGGGAGATGTACATTCATCAAAAGCAAACATAATATCTCCGCCAATTCGGTGCTGTATTTCCATCGATTTTTCAGGATTAAGGATTATTATTTCAGAGTTCCAGAGAAAGGATACACCTTCATCAGTTATTGTCACTGGGTTATCGGAGTCAGTTTTTGCAATATCTTTAGCTCCCGTACCTTCTTCAGGAAATAATCCTCCTATTTTGCCCACATTGTGGGCTTTGCCAAA
The DNA here is from genome assembly GCA_964463455.1 of uncultured Gammaproteobacteria bacterium. Taxonomy (GTDB): domain Bacteria; phylum Patescibacteriota; class Microgenomatia; order UBA1406; family GWC2-37-13; genus JBDKFK01. The sequence goes on along the minus strand of CAYXCP010000107.1, from coordinate 902 downwards.
ACCCAGCGAAAATACCTGAAATCCACCGGAATCAGTGGCAACAACTGACTGAAAGTTTCCGAACGTGTGTATTCCGCCATCTTTTTCAATATCTGGAAGGATGTTTTTTGTATAAATATGAAACGTGTTGGCGATATTGTATCGCAGAGGTAATTGGTCATGAAGCTCATGAGGAATCGCTTTTATTTCGCCATCGGTTGCCACGATGGCAAGTTCAGGCGTATGGAGGACGCCATGAGGTGTCACAAAGTCGCCAGTACGGGCTTTTGAGCTGCTATCACGGGATGTAACGTTAAATTCAAACATAGGGTATTTTATCATAAAAATGAGCGTTTAGGTCGGGTTGTTTTAGACCTATAAAACGTGTATAATGTATGTATTTGGTGAGTATCCTCAGGTATTTCCTGAGAACTACGTCACTGTATGATATCAAAGTAAGAGAAAGGAGCCTTGCTATGGCTAGGAGACTTGTAGAGCCAGCCATCGGGGAGACGACGGTGCTGGATGCCGCGGCACTGGAGCGCCAGGCCTCGCGCGCGCGAAGCAAGAAGCGGGTTGCCCCGGAGAAAAATTATACCACCGAGCGGCATGGTGGCAATCTGATGCCATTAGTGATTGCGGTGATCGTGATCTGGGTGCTCATCTCAGTTGGCATGTGGCTGAGAGCTCATCCAATCTCGTGGCCTACGTTTGATGGAGGCTACCACTACGCCGAGCCAGCGCCCCGTGGGCATTTCCCCGAGCCGCTCAGCTACCCGCACGAGTGGAAGCAGCCGTAGGCGCGGTACTCTGACATCAACACAGTCAACCCACCGAGCTAAGCTCGGTGCGTTCACACTACTACTTTCTTCTTCATTTTTATCCCATAAAAGTTTGATTTCTACCTTAAAATAGTCTATAAT
>CAYXCP010000106.1:0-4711 GCA_964463455.1 uncultured Gammaproteobacteria bacterium | reverse complement strand
ATTTTACTGTGTAAAACAATACCTCCTAATTTAAGAAATGTATTATTATCTTCATTAGAGTACGTTATAGAGCATGAAAAAAATCTTTATTATTACTGCAAGTGTTCTTCTGGTTTTACTGTTATTTTTCGGCTATAGAGCTTTTCTTTTCTATAAACAAATAAATACAACTAAAAATAAAAGGGTACAAACCGAAGTAAAGAAAGAAAAAACAACATACAATGTTCTTCTTCTTGGATATGGCGGAGGGAATCATGATGGTACCTACTTAACCGATTCTATGATGGTGGTTCATATAGATCTCGCAAAAAAGAAAACAGCAAAGATATCTATTCCCCGAGATGTATGGGTGAAATTACCGACGAAGTCAGGAGCAGATTTTCATGAAAAAATTAATGCGGTTTACCAGATGGGACTATACCCTGACAATTACCCAGATGTAGATGTAAAAGGTGAGGGACAGTCAGGAGCTGCAGATCTCGTTAAGCGAGTAGTAAGTCCCCTGTTTGGATTACCAATCGATAATTATGTCACCATCGATTTCGATGGATTTAAAAGAGCAGTAGACATACTGGGCGGCGTAGATGTATCTGTCGCAAAAACATTTGATGATTACGAATATCCGGTAGATGGGAAAGAAAAAGATTTGTGCGGCAAGACTGAAGCAGATCTTCCTGATTTAGAGAAAATAGCTTCGGACTCACCCTCACTCGCATTCCCTTGTCGCTATGAACACCTTCATTTTGATCAGGGCACAACACATATGAACGGTGAAACTGCGTTAAAATATGTAAGATCACGTCATTCAATACAGGATGGATCCGATTTTGGTCGCGCCGCGAGACAGCAACGATTTCTCGAAGCTGTCAAAGAAAAAGTGGTATCCCCTGCTTTTATAGCGAAGGTACTACCGTTGATGGATGAAATGAGTACATACATTAAAACAGATATAGATCTTGCATTATTTCAGAAGCTTTCACCGCTCCTCTATAAATCTAAAGAGTTCAAAAATGTTAATATTATCCCCTCCTATGATAACTTCTTAAAAAGCTCAACGTCATCATACGGAGGATATATTCTCATTCCGGAGACCGGCATAGATAACTGGCAGGAGACTCAGCAATGGGTGCAAACAAGTATTACGACAGGCAGCTCGTTAACACCTACACCAATCCCCACAAAGATACCGAGTCCTGTTTCCCATAGAGGTAAAACTAAATCAAAGATATGAAACAATATCGAAATGTGTTACTAATTTTTATTATTGCTTTTGCTATAAGATTGATAGCTCTCAATCAGTCATTATGGCTAGATGAAGCAACAACTGCAAAAGTGGTACGCGCATTTGATTACACAGGTATCGTTCGATATTTCTCACCCTATGATTTTCATCCGCCACTGTACTATTTATTTATGAAATTATGGACTTCTCTTGCAGGACATACTGAGATTGCCTTGCGATTACCATCAGTATTTTTTTCGCTTGTAGCTGGAATGTATATATTTTTTATTAGTGGAATGTGGGCTGCTGTTTTTTTCCTTTTCAACCCACTTATTATGTACTATAGTCAGGAAGCTCGCATGTACATGATGGATACTATGTTTCTATCCGCAGCGCTATTTCACCTTATTGCTGCAATAAAATATAAACGATCAATAAATAGTATATTGTTTTCCGTATTTTCAAGTCTGGCTCTTGCTACCTTCTATGGCTCTATTTTTATTATCATTATCATGTACGCTTATCTCCTCATTAAAAAGCAATATAAACAATTAATCGAATCATTACCGATTATCATCATAGTATCGTTAAGTCTCCTTCCCTTACTCAGTACACAATACCTTCACTCGAAGGCATCGCTAGGTATAGTACTGAACTGGAAACAGGTATTGGGTACTGTCACCATAAAGAATCTGTTACTCATACCATTAAAATTCTCAATCGGGCACATACAATTCGAGCCAAAAAAACTTTATTACGTCGTCGGGGGGATCTGGAGTCTTGTCTTAGCATTTTATGTATTCAGAGGATCACAGAAACGTCCCGAATATGCGTTCATGTTTCTTGCTGTACTGGTCATTGGTGTCTGTATTTCATTCTTCACTCCCCTGTTACAATATTTTAGATTTCAGTATCTGATTATATTAATGAGTTTACTTCTTGTGGTAGGAGTTCAGGGCAAGGCAAAAATGATCGTACTCACAGGTTTCCTCCTATTCTCTGCTATATACCTTGGTTTGCCTCGCTTTCACCGTGAAGACTGGAAAAGCTTGGCTCATGACATACGTCCTAATGCTGGCGTATATATGGTTTATAACTCTGCAGATCCCTTGCTATACTATCGTCCTCATACGATGCTTGCAGATATATTTGCCGTGTCTAAGGTTAAGCTCGTGCCACATGACATTGTCGTTATCCCATATACTACCGATGTATACGGGTTCGATTATAAAACACCATTAACGAAGCAAGGATATCATCTCAAAAAGCAGTCTTCATATAGAGGCGGGCTTGTAAAGGAAGAGTGGTCCCGTTAATCCGGCATCTTACGGTATTCTACATACGCTGCAATTACCATAATTATAGTATTCACTGCATATGCTAATCCTACAGCGATTGGTGGTCCAAAAGCACCCTTAACAGGAATCAATACATAGGATCCAACAGTAATTACGACAAAAAAAGCGAAATTAGCCCACAGTATATAGACAGGTTTTTTTACTGAGTATAGTAAAAATAGAAGTGGTAAACTTCCCAGTGCACTTAACATATACGGCAGACTTAGTGCTTTTGTGATAGCTGCGGTTTGTGCAAAATTATTTGTGAAAAACGTATAAAAAACTTCATTCGGCAATAAAAATAGGGTAAGAAATAATCCACTAGGCAAAAGCAAATAATAGAATCCATGCTTCATTTCTTTATACACATCTTTCTTCTGATCGATTCGTGAAAACGATGGAGAAAGTACCTGTGTTATACTCACAGTTGTTGTAATTATGGTAAGAATAATTTTTTGTGAAAGTCCATAATATCCTACAGAAGACTTCATAAGATAATAGGAAAGCAAAAAGAGATCCATGCGTTGGCCGAGGTTTAAAAATTGCGATCCGATAAAATATGTTAGCGTATAGCCAAAACGAAACTCCTCTCTTTTAACTTCAGCTTTAGCTAGTACATACACCAGATCTTTTTTCTCCCAGAGAAGAAGAAGGAAAAAAATTGCTGGTCCTACGATTCCAAATACAAATACGATAGATCCTACATTTACCATATGGGAAGCTGTGAGAAAGAAGATAATAAGTGTTTTTATTACATTCGAAAGATTTTGATATATGTTAGCAGAAAGAAATTTCTTGGCAGCAAACATGATATTCATAACAAAGTTCTGCCAGATCAAAAGCAAGACAGAAAATGCAGTGAGATATAGTTCCCATGCAGGCGCACCTGTTTTGAAAAATATGGTATCTAGATATGGAAATGTGATGAATAATATACCTAAAACTACAGCAGAAAATATCGACTGATAATAAAATGTACTTTTTATGAATCTATACAGTTGATCAGTTCTGTTTTCATAAAGCGGCGGAAGATATGAATAGATCGTTGCAGTTGTTCCGAAATCCAGTACATTTGCGAGTACATATGCAATTCCAAGAAGAACACTTAAAACGCCGTACTGTGAAGGTGAAAGGATGCGAACCAGTATTAACGCAAATAATGCAGTAAAAAAAATATTCAGATAGTTCCCGATTGTGTTGATAAATACATCTTTAAAACGGGGACGTAGCTTGAAGAAACTGAGCAATTGATACATGGAGTTATTGTAACATATTACGCATACATTAGGTCTTCCGAATAGTGCTAAAAATACTGCTCATATCCTCTACCAGTCTTGTCTCGGTATGATATTTTTTCGCAGTTTCGTAACTATGGTCAGTCATTTTCTTTAGTTTTTCAGGCGAGTTTATAAGGTCTATGGTTTGATCTACTGCTGAGTCGATTAGTATCTGAGGAACATACTCAAACTCTTCCACACGTTCTGTTTTATCGCCTAATGAAACAATCGTATATCCTTCGGGCTTTATATCTTTTCTGTATACTTCGTACTCAAACATAACAATAAGTTTTCTAAAATAAATTGCCTCAAGAAACTGATTGCCAAATCCTTCCTGTATAGATGGATAGGTAACGATATCGGCGATATGATAAGCGTCCCAGAATGTTTCATGCGTAAACACGTTTTCTGCCCATATGGCATCTACCCGTAATATATCTGCCAGTTTCTTAAGCCTCTCATGATACCTATGTGAATCAACTTCGACAAAGTTAGGAAATAGAAGATGCATTTTTTTCTCCGGGATCTTTTTCTGAAGCGTGGCAACATATCTGATTGCATTTTCGATAGCTTTTCGTTCCGTTATGCGGGTAGCTTGCAAAATAACCAGATCAGTTTCAGCAATATGCAAGGATTTACGCAGTGTTGCAAGATCAGTTGTAGGTTTTGGTATAGGCTTGTCGTAATCGAAATAATCTCCTATTCTTTCAGCAATAATAGATCGTCTCTTTTGAAGAGCATTTGCAGAAAGTGAGTTTATTACCTGATGTTTAATGATATAAGGTCGTTCTGGCGGTATGTTGTCGAGTATATGTTCAACAAATGTGCTGGTTGGTTTAATAAATTTAGGTCGTTCAAACCAGAAATCATGATGT
>CAYXCP010000105.1:3588-4714 GCA_964463455.1 uncultured Gammaproteobacteria bacterium | reverse complement strand
TTCCATATACGTAATTCCCATACTGCCTTCGACTACATGAGCTAAGTCCTGACCCGTTGCAGCAAACATTGCTGCAACTATATTAGCAAAATGAGCGTTATATCCCATTGATCCACTCATCGCTGAACCTAACATACATTTAGCAATCCATACGTTATAGAGCTGCTGTGCATCTGTTTTTAATATCGTGGATAGTACATTTGCACTCAACGTACATTCTGCCCATGCCTGCTGCCCACGACCATGTATCATATTCATCCATGAAGGCTTTTTGTCTACATCATAATTGCCTGCAACAGCTAAACATATAACATGAGTATTCGTCGAAATATACTCAACAATCTCCTGTGTAGCTATCGTGACCATATTCATACCCATTGCCTGATCAGTATCAAATACAAATCGAACAAATACATGAAGGCCACTTGATTGGACACTCATCGATCTGTAAGTTAAGTGCTTGGATGTTGATTCTGCGACCTTTGCTATTTCTTTTTCGTGTTCGTGTAGCCAGTGTATGAACGAAGTCTTTTGTGCAAGTGAGTGCGTATAAAAAACAGGCCCTCGAGTTGTGCCAGCTTCTTCCGCGACTGTGTGTATACCACCAGATGCTGAGGATGCCTTTGCGCCTCTACTTACTGACGCAACAAGTGCGCCTTCTGTGGTAGCCAGAGGAATGTAAACTGATATATGTTTTTCGTTCTGTATAACATCCATAGGTCCCGCAAGACCTAAGGGAATAGAAACTGCACCAATGAGATTTTCGCAATGAACATATGACTCATCATCGATAAATACAGTATCCACGACCGATAAATCGGTATGTATTTCCTGCGAAATTGTTTCGAGTCTATTTTTTCGGGATGTAGCTTTGCGCAAATCCATACTAGATAAGTCGATTGTTAACGTAAAATCATTTCATTTAGATAAATGGTACTCTGAAAACCTGCAACTGATACATAAAGAATGTTGCTGGCAAAAAGATGCATAGATACAGCAGAACAATATAGCATATAGTCATAAATTTCATTCCCGTAGAAAAACGTACCGCGAGATAAAACAGCATTATTTTCCAGATTAACAGACTAATTGAGAAGCTTAAAAAAAAGATGCTGAAGAGCTTTCC
>CAYXCP010000105.1:0-3488 GCA_964463455.1 uncultured Gammaproteobacteria bacterium | reverse complement strand
GTGAGTTGCTTAAAAAGATGAGTCAAATAGGTATTGCCAAGTGTATTGGGTTCTACTGTGTATACCTCATTCAGTTTATTCTTTAGACGGGATTCGATGTTCTCCATATAGACACAAATGCTTTGCGGGCACGGAAAATAAGACTTTCTGTAGCCTTAAAACCCAGTGATAGTTTCCTGGCTATAGTCTGTACTTTCTCGCCTTCCACATACTTGAGTCGTAAAACTACCTGATAATCATTCGGCAGATTATCAAGGACAGTCTTAATCTGTTTCTGGAGTTCTTTTTTTTCAAGCCCATCATCAAACATTACTGCTGTTATATTATCTACAACATGCTCAGGCATCGAAGAAAAGAGAATTTTTTTAATTTTCTTTTTTCGAATGACATCAATTACTTTATTTTTAGCTATAGTAAATAGAAAAGTCTTGATACTGCACTGAAAATGAAAATCACGCAGAGCTTCTATAAAATCTAAAAAAACATCCTGTGTTAACTCATCTGCTACCTGTGAATCATTTAGTTGACGGCTAATAAACTGATGAAGTGCTGATTTATGTTGCTTATATACGGCCATGAGAGCTGTGTCGTCTTTATGTATGATTGCCTCTATAATTCTTTTATCTTCAGCTGATGTGGCCATAGTATACTATTATACTATGGAAAACCACATACAAAACCGTCTGACCATCATAGCTGGAATTCTTGCTGTTATTCTCGGTTTTTTTATTGTTAAGGAGAATGCCTCTTCCTTCCTGCAAAGCCGCTCGACGAAACCATACGCACAGATTACAAAAAATGAGATAACTGATCTGGAAATATATTATAAAAATGACCGTACTGTCCTTCATAGGGATAGCAATGAATGGATCGTTATATCACCACATAGATATCGTGCGAATCAAAATCATGTCGATATTACGTTAACTCATATTCTGGAACTAAACAAATCTCAGATCGTATCTACTAATAAGGATAAACAGCGTATTTTTAATATTTCAGATAAAAACAAAGTAGTTTTTAAGGCAAAAGGTATTGATTATCGCGTTTATTTTAGTCCTATTCAGGATGCTGTTGGATATGTGAGATTCGAGAATGAAAACGAAATATATCAGGTTGATGATATAAGCGCCCTCTATACTCCTATGGACTACAGAGATCTGGACATATCAGCTATTGAAAGTCTCTCAGATGTAAAGGAAGCAACAATAACGTATAACGATACAAATCTTCATCTTAAACAAAAAGATACTAAATGGTACATAAATGACAATCAAGTATTATATGAACGAGTTCAGGCAATACTCACGGACCTCCAACAATTGGTCGCTGCTGATGTGAAACAAACTAAACCACCCACTATACCTGAGGATCTGACTATACAGATCAAAGAAAAAGATAAACTGACTGATCTGAAATTTTATAAGAATGACAGTGGCGATTATGATCTGTACATAACGGGAAGACCCGACATGTATACAGTAAAAGCTATATACGCAGATTCATTTAAAAAGAATCAGGAAGATTTTACTAAATAAATCAAATCGCTATCTTGTATATTTTCTCTTTGACTAGAACATAGACCGCATTATCATATACGGTAAAATCGTCGGCCGTTTTAAGTAATGATGATTTTATTTCCTTCTCATACTGGCCGTCTTTTCCGACGACGAAGATAGATCCTTTTGATTTATCCCATGCATATACTTTATCTACATCCTTATTTGTATATAACTTAGTAAGTGATACACCATCTGAAGGGAATGAAGTACTAAAGCTATCCTGAAGTCCGCCAGTAAACTTCACAATGGAATGATCGAGGCTGATATATACAGATGAATCAATAGCGAGGGAGCTTGCACTGGATAATCCGACACCCAAACTATCTTTAAAGTAAGATGTACCTCCTGAAAAACCACTGTCAGTCGAACTATATTTCAAGATATCCTGTTTTTTGTTATCTAGGACATACATATTACCAGAATACATGAACATGCCTTGAACCGAACTCCAGTTTTTGTCTGCATCAAGTACTTTTGTTTCCTTTGTATCTTCCCCAACTTTATAAATTCCGTCACTCGCACTAAGTAAATATACCATTGAATTGTAATATCCAATTGCATCCGCCTTCTTTGCAGACGATGCAGGTATTCTGGTCAAAGATTTTTTTTGTAGTGACAGGATATATACAGAACCAGCATCTTTGTCCAATATTGCAGCAGAATCACCATCAAGATACATCTTATTCCCTTTTGCATTTTTCTGATCTAATGTTAAGTCATAAAATTCGTCTCCATTCTTTTCTTCTTTCTTTGAAATCTGATCCTCTTTCTGTTGAATCTTTTGAGCTAGCTCCGCAAGCATATTGTCTTGTGTTCCCGTCTCTTTTTTAACTCTATTCAGCTCATCCTTTGCTTCGCTGATGAGGGCAAGAGCTCGAGGCATATTCAAAAAAGCAACATCATCTGCCTGACTAAGCTTCTGATGTATCAATTCTGAAGATGCTTGAATCTTTTTACGAGTATCTTCATTAGCGCGCCTATTGTATCCTAAAACAACACTCCAAATAAGTATTCCAAACACAACAGCAACTACAAGACCAACTACCAGTTTACGTTTTGAAGTTTTTGTATTATTTGATGGAATCTGTGATTTCCAGGCGCTGAATTTATCACCAAGACTCAGTTTTTTTCTTTTAAGAACAACATATTCTTTCTCCGGCTCTGATTGTTTTTCATCATCAATATCATCTGTAACATCATCGATACTGCTGATTTCTTTTTCAGGAGTATCTGTACCTTCTTCTGACTGTGAAAAACACGTGAATAGAGCCACAGCACCTTCATCGTTCATAGCCTTTAGTGTAGGAGTTATTTCTTCGACTATTTGATGAGGTGTGTTTTGCTCTGATAATTTCTTAATATATTGATCATTGTCTACGAGAGACATAAACCGGTAAGTGGTAAATATAAATGTATCACTATCCTCTGCAAATCCTGAAGCAGAATTATCTCCTTCGATAATACGTGCAAATTTTTGCCCGCGAGAAATATATATTTGACCGTTTCCGATTGTCTTGAGGTAAAATGCTTTTGCAGTTTGTATTCCCATTGCAAGTGAGAACCCTGGTGGCACGTTGAATTCCTGCATTACGGCATCCAAAATGGCATCAATATGTGAAATATCTATAATTCGATGTGAATGAAGTTTTTCTTTTAATCGTGAGATAAGAGCATGTCCCTGATCCTGATCAAACCCTTCTTCTATATCAACAACAACAAAATGATGCTCATCAACAATAAAACCAGTATAACCGACTGGTCTTTCTGCACCTAAATATACTGCAAACTGACTATGCAACATGAGTTATACAACAAAAATTGCTAATAAAAGAAGTATGAATGCCGAAATTAATTGGAAAGTTGAAATGAGCACAAAAAGATACGCTTTTCTTATCTGTAAGGTTTTAGTCATCTGTTTAGTCTGTC